>JALQTR010000193.1 GCA_023260835.1 Paracoccaceae bacterium | reverse complement strand
CGCTGCCGGCTTCGGTTGCGGTGCCGGCGGTGTCGAACAGATCTTTCCAACTGATCGGCACCCCGTCCAAAGGTGACAACCGCTGCCCTGCCGCGGCGCGGCCCCGGGCCGCATGGGCAGCGCGAAGCGCCTGATCTGGCATTGTCACAGAATAAATCCGCCCTGCATGGGCGTGCGATTCGATTGCCATCAAATAGATTTCCGTCAAGGCAACGGGATCAATCCCCCCTGCCCCAATGCCAGCCCCCAATTCTGTGGCCGATTGCCAAAGCCAATCTTGCATAGCACCCCCCTTTTACATCAGCCTATGGGAAAGACGGCGCTGCGCTCAAGCCCTGAAATGCCGCAGGCAAGGACAATGGACAAACCCCCGCACCATCCCATATGATCTGGGCATGAACACTGATTTCGACATTCTGATTTCTGGGGGCGGCCTGAACGGGCCATTGATGGCGCTTGCGGCAGCCCAGGCAGGTCTGCGCACCGCGCTGATTGACGGCGATGGGATGGATGCCCAAACTGCACGCGATTTTGATGGTCGCGCCTATGCGCTGGCGCTGGCATCTGTGCGGATGCTGCGGGCATTGGGCCTGTGGTCCGAACTGGCCCCCCATGCCCAGCCCATGCTGGACATCAAAGCCAGCGATGGGCACGCCGGCCAAGGCCCTGCCCCGCTTTGGCTGCATTTTGACCATGCCGAGATCGAAGAAGGCCCCATGGGGTATATGCTGGAAGATCGATATCTGCGCCCCGCCCTTTTGGCTGCGGTCGAGGCGCAGGCCCAAATTACACGTATTTCCGGCGCGCAAACACAGGATCATATTGCCGGACCCCAAGGGGTCAGCGTGACGCTGAGCACCGGGCAACAGCTGACAGGGCGCCTGCTGATCTGCGCCGAAGGGCGTGCCGCCCCATCTGCGCGGCGCGCGGGGATCAATTACATGCGGTGGGAATACGGGCAAACCGCATTGGTCTGTGCGATCGACCATGACGCCCCCCATCATGGCATTGCGCATCAATTCTTCATGCCCGCCGGACCGCTGGCGATACTGCCACTGCCGGGCAACCGATCCTCGATCGTGTGGAGCGAAACCGCATCAACCGCCACAGCCATCAATGCCCTGAACGACAGCGATTATCTGGATGTTCTGCGCCCACGATTTGGCGATTTTCTGGGGGATATCCGCCTGTGCGGGGCGCGGTTTGCCTATCCTTTGGGGGTGAATTTCGCGCAAGCGTTTTACGCCGATCGGCTGGCCCTGATCGGCGATGCAGCCCATGGGATGCACCCAATTGCCGGCCAAGGGCTGAATGCCGGATTGCGCGATATTGCCGCGCTGGCGCAGCTGCTGGAAGAGGGCAAACAGCGCGGCGAAGATATTGGCAGCACCCAGCTGCTGCGCCGATATCAAGAATGGCGGCGATTTGATGTGGCCAGCCTGATCTTTGCCACCGATACATTCAACCGACTGTTTTCAAACGACAACCCGCTGCTGCGTTTGGGGCGCGATATTGGCATGGGATTGGTGGGGCGCATTGCCCCACTGCGCCGTGGGTTCATCCGCGAAGCCGCGGGCCTGACGGGGGATTTGCCGCGCCTGATGCGCGGCTGACATTCAGGCGTTCAGATCGCGCGCTTCGGACAACAGCATCACCGGAATACCGTCCCGAATGGGAAAGGCCAGCCCCGCCGCATCCGACACCAATTCATCACGCCCTGCGTCATACCGCAGCGTGCTGTGGGTTTGTGGGCAGACCAGGGCCTCGATCATATGGGGGTCAAAGCCGGGTTTTGGCGCGCTGTCTTGTGTCATTGAACGATCCCTTCGGCGTTGCCGCCACGCATTTTATATTCCATCAGCATTATTAACGTCTCGCGCCGGGTGCGCAAGCAGGGTGCCTCAAGCAGGGCTTGTTTATCTTCGGGGTCAAAATCCAGCAACATGGACAGCGAATTGATCAACAATTCGGCTTCGGCTTTTTCAAAGGCCTCCCAATCGGCCTTCAGCTTGCGAGCTTGTAGATATCGGTTCAGGACCTTCAAAAACGCGGGCCTGTCGAACTGAGTATCAGCGGCGGGGTCCTGACGATCGGCATCAAAGCCCGTCCAATCCACCTCGGCCCGGCGAAAGGGGGTAAATCCGTCGACCTCGGCCATCATGCGAAAGCGAGACAGCCCGGTTAGCGTGATCATATACCGCCCATCCGATGTTTCAGAAAACTGCGTGATCCGCCCCGCACAGCCAATGCGATGCAGCGCAGCACCCTGGTGCGACCCATCGGGCTGGATCATACCGATGATGCGCGCCGGATCGCGCAGGGCGGCCTCGACCATGGCAAGATACCGCGGTTCAAAAATATGCAGCGGCAGCTGCGCCCGCGGCAGCAACAGCGCCCCGGGCAGCGGGAAAATAGGGATCGAATTTGGCAGAAGACCGTCGCGTTTCATGCCCTATAACCTAGCGCAGAGCCGCCCCTAGGCAAATATCATCGACGATAATTTGCGCCGCCCATTCAAAACAATCGGATCGGTAGGTTTCAACGCGTCGAAAATGGTGAACAGCTGCGCCTTTGCCACGCCGTCATTCCATTCGCGATCCATGCGGAACATATCCAGCAGGGCATCAACCGCCGCCTCGATTTGACCGGCGGCATGCAGGGCGGTGGCGTAATCCATCCGGGTTTGCATATCGCCTGGATTGGCCGCAACCGCCGCGGCCAGATCATCCAAAGGACCCGCGCTTTGCGCCTGACGCGCCAGCGCCAGCTGCGCATGGGCCGCTTCGATGGGGGCGGCGGCGTGGATCGCATCGGGAACGCCATTCAAAACCGCCTCGGCCTGACCCAAATCGCCGGTTTCCAAATAGCAGCGAGCTAGCCCCGCAAACGCCGCGGCGTTTTCACCATCTTCTTCGATGACCGCCTGAAACACCTGTTGCGCATCCGCAATCTGCCCATCCGCCAGCATTTCTTCGGCGGCGGCAATGGCCTCATCCAGCCCGCCGCTGGCATCGCCGCCCGCGGCCTTCACCACGCGGGCGACAAATTCATCGATTTGGGATTGTGGCAATGCACCCTGAAACCCGTCAACCGGTTGCCCATTGTGGAACGCATACACCGTAGGAATGGATTGCACCCGCAGCTGCGCCGCAACCTGCTGGTTTTCATCCACATTGATCTTCACCATGCGCACCGCACCGCGCGCCGCTGTCACCGCCGCCTCCAGCGCGGGACCCAGCGTTTTGCACGGGCCGCACCATGGCGCCCAAAAATCCACAATGATAGGCGTGGTTTTCGATGCTTCGACGACTTCGGTCATGAAATCGGCTTCGGTTATATCCTTAACCAAATTATCGGTATTTGGTGTGTTCAGTTCCAACATCGGATCAATCCTTTTAGATTGGCTTTGGGGTCTATTTGGGGGTTTGGCACGGGCCGCGCAAGGGGGTTACAGATCAAAGCTGGCAAAGACCGGCGCATGATCGGACGGTTGATCCCAGCCGCGTACATCGCGCAAAATGCGGCTGGAATGGGCCTGCGGCGCGATATCAGCCGTGGCCCAAATGTGATCCAAGCGGCGGCCCTTATCCGCGCTGTCCCAATCGCGGGCGCGGTAGGACCACCAGCTATAGAGCAGGCCCTCGGGGATGTCTTGCCGCGTGATATCCACCCAATTCCCAGCCGCCTGAGTTTGCGCCAATTGGTCCACCTCGATCGGGGTGTGGGACACGACCTTCAGCAGGGCCTTGTGATTCCATACATCATCTTCGCGCGGGGCAATGTTCAAATCCCCCACCAAAATGGATTTTTGCGGGGCTTTTGCAGCAAAATAATCCTGCATATGGGTCAGAAAATCCAGCTTTTGGCCAAATTTTTCATTCACCGCACGGTCTGCCACATCGCCCCCTGCGGGGACGTAAAAATTGTGGATCACAACCCCATTGGGCAGGCGTGCCGCCGCATGGCGTGCATGGCCCAAACCGGCGAAATCCACGCAGTCTTCTTCGATCAGGGGCAGGCGCGACAGGATCGCCACGCCGTTGTAACCCTTTTGCCCCCGCGCCACCATATGGGTGTAGCCCAAGGCGTGGAATGGCTCGGTCGGGATTTTATCGACGGGGCTTTTGCATTCTTGCAGGCACAGAACGTCCGGGGACTCTTGCGACAAAAGCCGCGCCACCAAATCCGCGCGCAGGCGCACAGAGTTGATATTCCATGTTGCCAATGTGAACCCCATCTTTGCCTCCTGTTGTCATATGATTTGCCAATAACACGCAGTGATCCAATAGGCCAGCCGATGAAATAGGGGCAAAATGCGCGTTTTGATTGCCCCTTGAAAAACAATCTCAAATACTATACTAAAGATTAAAATATTAACTAAAGGTTTAATCAAATGGGCGCAGAAATCCTGTCACTCACAGCCGCCAGCGCAGATAAAACCGCCGTTACGATGCGGCATCG
>JALQTR010000051.1 GCA_023260835.1 Paracoccaceae bacterium | reverse complement strand
ACAACACACGCCTTGGCATTTGGCTGATGATCGCCACCACCTTTGTCTTTGCCGTTCAGGATGGTATTTCGCGCCATTTGGCCAGCAATTACAACGTGTTTATGGTGGTGATGATCCGGTATTGGTTCTTTGCCGCCTTTGTGATTGCCCTGTCGATGCGCCGCCCCGAGGGGCTGCGCAATGTGATGCAATCGCGGCAAAAGCCCCTGCAAATTGCGCGCGGCGTTCTGCTGGCGGTGGAGATTTGCGTGATGGTTGTGTCGTTTACTCTGCTGGGTTTGGTTGAAACCCATGCCGTGTTCACCAGCTATCCTTTGCTGGTGGCGGCGCTGTCGGGGCCGATATTGGGCGAAAAGGTTGGCCCACTGCGGTGGGGGGCCATCTGTGTCGGCTTTATTGGCGTTTTGATTATTCTGCGCCCGGGGTTTGGCGTGTTCAGCCCCTATGCGCTGGTTTCGCTTTTGGGGGCGTTTTTATTCGCGCTGTATGGGTTGATGACGCGTTATGCCGCGCGCCAAGACAGTGCTGCGACCAGCTTTTTCTGGACGGGTGTCAGCGGGGCGGTGGTCATGACGGGCGTGGGGCTGTTTTTTTGGCAAAATATGGCCCCGGGGGATTGGGTGTGGATGGGAACACTGTGCCTGACCGGGGCGCTGGGCCATTACCTGCTGATCCGCTGTTACGAGGTGGCCGAGGCCAGCGCCGTCCAGCCCTTTTCCTATTTCCAGCTGTGTTTTGTGTCGATCATCGGGGTGACAGTTTTTGGCGAAACGGTCGAGGCGAATGTGATTTTTGGCGCCGTCTTGATTGTCTCGGCGGGGCTGTTCACGCTGTGGCGCACCCATCAAAAGGCGAAAAAGGCTGCAGCTTTATCAGCGCATTGATCCGCCGGCCAGTTCTGCCTTGAACCCATCTTTGGGCCAGGCTTGGCCGCGGCGGCTGCGGTAGATGTTCACGCTTTCGGCAACGCGCATGACGTAATTGCGCGTCTCGCGATAGGGGATTTGTTCGATCCAATCCAGAATATCCACCTGCCCTGTGCGCGGATCGCCCAGCCGTTTCATCCAATCGCGGGGGCGGTTAGGGCCAGCGTTATATCCGGCGGCAATCATCACCAGATTACCATCAAACTGGCCGGACAGGTCCGCCAAATAGGCGGCCCCCAATCGCGCATTATATTGCCAGTCATCAAGCTGCGCCTCGGTGAACCCCACGCCCGCATCCCGCGCCATCCGTTTTGCGGTGCTGGGCAGCAACTGCATCAGCCCCCGCGCCCCAGCGGATGATTGCACCGCGGGGTTAAATTCACTTTCGCGCCTAGAAATCGCCAAAACCAATTCTGTCGGCACTGCATGGTTCAAATTGGCCACTGGATGCATCGGGAAATAATAGCGGGGCAGAACCACCCCGCGCGCCGCTGCGCGTTTGCCAAAGGTGACTTGAATATGCGGGTCGGTTTTTTGTGCCAAATAAGCGCCAAATGCGGGCAGGTCCGCTTGGGGCAGGTCCTCGGCAATATGGGTGAAAAACCGTTCGGCCAGATCATGCTCGCCCGCGGCATAAAGCTGGGCGGCGGCCCGAAACACAGGCGTTTGGGTAAAGGCCGCGCCGGTCCAAACGGGATCTGACCCCGCCCCTGCCAGCGCCGGATCAGGGGCGATACCGGCGGCTTGTGCAGCCAGCTGACCATAAAAGCTGGTTTGGTGCTGCGCGCCGGCACTGTAGGCCGCTTTGGCTTGGGCCGCTTGCCCCATCGCGTCATAGGCGCGGCCCCGCCAATACCCCGCGCGGCCCAATGAAATGGGGCTGCTGACGGCGGCCTCAAGCCGTTCAAAATGGGCCAAGGCGGTTTTGGGATCGTTCAATTTGCGCAGGGCCAAAAACCCAGACAGCCATTCCAATTCGGCATAATCATCACCATCTGGCAGGTAATGGCTGTGCGCCAGATCATAAGCGGCCTGCCAATTCCCCAAATCCATCATTTCGCGCACAAGACGCAGGCGCGTGCGGGCCCAATGTTCGGCCCGCCCCAATGCGGCAGATGATGTGCTGCTGCTGCGCATTATATCCGCTGCGCCATCCATGCGGCCCTTACGCAGACGCCACAGCATCCGTTCATAGGCCAGACCCGCATGGCCCGACAGGGCGGGCGGCACGGCGCGGATCAGATCATCCACGCCATTTTCGCCATAATGCAGCGCCATACGTGCCTTTGCAAGGGCCTGCCAATCGGCACTGACCAAGGGCAGCATGGCCTGCGCCGTTTCACGCCATCCTGCCCACAGCGCAGCATCCAGCCGCAATTCATGCGCGGCGTTCAGTCCGGTGCCGCAATCGTTCAGCATTTGCGCCTGCAAATCCGCATCCATTGGCATTGTGCGCCAGGCCAGCATGGCCACGGTTTGCGATACGTCTGTCCGGCCTGTTTTGGTCATAGCCCGGCACAGGGCCAGCGCCCCTTCGGCCCGCTGCGGCAGGGCGCGGTCGAAAAATGCAATCACCTGATCTGGGGCGGCGTCCAGCAGCGCCGCTTCGCTTTGTGCGCGCAAATAGGGCAGGCCCGGCCAATCGGGGTGGCGGCGCAGAAAATCCAACGCTTGCTGCGTGGTGCCCTCGCCGGCGCGCAGTTTGTGCCACAGCACCAAATCCCCCGCTAACCCATCTTGTAGCCGGGCGAATTGGTCGGCTTTGTCCCAATCTTGCGCCTGTGCTGCGGCAATGGCTTGGGCCAAAACGCTGGGCGCTGGCGCTGCCGCATTGGACCATTGGGCCGTAAATACGACAAATAATCCTGTAAGGGCGGCCAAGACTGCTTGCATTTTTTCTGCCTCTAACGGATAGACAAGGCACCCATACCTGACTTGCACCCATTATCCAATGCGTGCGGGTGGGGATTGGGCAGAAATTTGCAACTTAAGGCGCTGATTGTCGGCGTTTCAGATCGAAAGGAAGTATGCGTGATGCTCAAAGGCTCGATGCCCGCTCTGGTCACTCCGTTTAAAGACGGCTCTTTGGATCTGGTGACGCTGAAGAAACTGGTCAATTGGCACATTGAAAGTGGCAGCCATGGGATTGTTCCCGTCGGCACCACGGGCGAAAGCCCCACCCTGACGCATGATGAACACGAAACCGTCGTGGCCGAGGTGGTCGCCGCCGCCGCAGGGCGTGTACCCGTTGTTGCGGGCGCAGGGTCCAACAACACGGCCGAGGCGATGCGCCTGATGCAGCATGCCAAATCTGTGGGCGCCGATGCGGCACTGGTCGTCACCCCTTATTACAACAAACCCACGCAAGAGGGGCTGTTTGCCCATTTCAAAGCGCTGCATGATGCGGTGGACTTGCCGATTGTGATCTATAACATCCCGGGGCGGTCCGTGGTGGACATGTCGCCGGCCACAATGGGGCGGCTGGCACAGTTGCCACGTATCATCGGGGTGAAAGACGCCACGGGTGATCTGGCCCGCGTCTGCGCGCAGCGCATCACCTGCGGGGCTGATTTCATCCAACTGTCGGGTGAAGATGCCACTGCACATGGGTTCAACGCTCAAGGCGGCGTGGGATGCATTTCAGTAACCGCCAATGTGGCCCCTGCGCTGTGCGCGCAGCTGCAAGAGGCGTGCCTTGCGGGCGATTACACCCGTGCGCTGCAGCTGCAGGATCAGCTGATGCCGCTGCATCAGGCGATTTTCACCGAACCAGGGTTGGTGGGTGTGAAATATGCGATGTCGCGGTTGGGTCTGTGCAGTGATGAGGTGCGCCTGCCACTGACCCCGCTGACCGATGCGACCAAGGCCAAGGTGGATGCCGCCCTGGTGCATGCCGGTCTGCTGGCATAAAGGATAAGCCACGCGCTGGCACGGCTGGCGCGGGGCGTCTTTTCGGTAATCCAAGATAATCCTGTCGGCATTTGCGCGGTTTTCAAAGCTGTGCATTGCAGGGTATTTTGGTAAGCAACAGGCCAAGCAAGGATCCCAATTCATGACCAAACCCAGCTATTACGCCCCGGCGGGCGGATTGCCAGCGCAGACCCAAATCCTGACGGATCGGGCGATGTTCACCACCGCCTATGCGGTGATCCCCAAAGGCACGTTCAGCGATATCACAACCAGCTATCTGCCCGGCTGGCAGGGCATGCGGATGTGGGTGATTGCGCGGCCGATGACGGGATTTGCCGAAACCTTCAGCCATTATATTGTGGAATTGGCGGCGGGTGGCGGCTGCAACGCCCCCGAAACCGACCCATCTGCGCAGGGGGTTCTGTTTGTTGTGTCGGGGCAGATCCAGGTACAGCTGGATGGGCAGGCGCATGATTTGGACGAAGGCGGATATGCCTATCTGCCCGCAGGGGCGGGTTGGTCGATTGCCAATCCATCGGGCAGCGTGGCAAGGTTCCATTGGATCCGCAAGGCCTATATCCCCGCGGCGGGGGTCGATGCTCCGCGTGCGTTTTTCACCAATGACCGTGATCACGCCCCGCAGCCAATGCCTGGTACCAATGGCGCCTGGGCCACCACGCGTTTTGTTGATCCATCGGATATGGCGCATGATATGCATGTCACCATCGTCACCTTTCAACCTGGCGGTGTCATCCCCTTTGCCGAAACCCATGTGATGGAACATGGGCTGTACGTTTTAGAGGGCAAAGCGGTTTATCGTTTGAATCAAGACTGGGTCGAGGTTGAAGCCGGCGATTACATGTGGTTACGTGCCTTCTGTCCGCAAGCCTGTTATGCGGGCGGCCCGGGTCCATTCCGGTATCTGCTTTATAAAGACGTCAATCGCCACATGCCCTTGCGGCCCCAGTTCTAGGCGGCGTGGGGACGGGGCTGAAACCAAAGGTGCCCAAAATGCCCCAACAGACAGTCAAAATTGCCATCAACGGGTTTGGCCGTATTGGGCGGTCCATTCTGCGCGCCCTTTTGACTTCGCGCCGGGATATGGGGATCGAATTGGTTGCGATCAATGACATTGCAGCTCTGTCCAGCTGTGCCTATTTGTTTCAATACGACAGCATCTTTGGCCCCTATCCGGGGGAGGTCCGCCATGATGCGGGCCACCTGATCGTCGATGGCCGTAAAATTCCCTTCACGCGCCTGCCGGATATATCAGCGGCTGATTTTCAGGGGGTGGATGTTTTGCTGGAATGCACTGGCGCAGCGGGCGGGCGCGGGGGCGGGCAACGGGCGCTGGCATCGGGCGCGCGGCGGGTGTTGATTTCTGGTCCGGCCGATGGGGCGGATGCGACCATTGTTTTGGGCGCAAATGACGCACAGCTGGCGGATCAGGCGATTGTATCCAACGCATCTTGCACCACCAATGCGCTGGCGCCTTTGGTGGCGCAGATTGACCGGCTGTGGGGCGTGCAAAGCGGGCATATGACCACGGTGCATTGCTATACCGGATCACAGCCCACCATTGATCGCCCACATGATGATCTGGCCCGCAGCCGCGCCGCGGCGCTGTCGATGGTGCCTACCACCACATCGGCGGGGCGTTTGATCGGGCAGGTGCTGCCGCATTTGGCCGGCCGGATCGAGGCCCGCGCCATCCGCGTCCCCACCGCCAGCGTATCGGCGATTGACCTGACGGTGCAAACCAAACGTGCCGCCGATGTGGATGCGGTGAATGCGCATTTCCAAACGCTGGCAGGGACCAGCGACATCTTTGGATGGACAACCGCGCCGTTGGTGTCCACCGATTTGCGCGGCCGGCCCGAGTCGCTGATCATCAGCGGGTTAGAGACCAGCCTGTCGCAAACCGGGCTTTTGCGGATTTTTGGCTGGTATGACAATGAATGGGGTTTTTCCAATCGGATGATCGATCTGGCCCTGCGCATGGGGTGATCGGGCAGGGCTCGCACGATCCGCATAATTTCCGTGACGCTGGGTGCATTTGCCCCATTCGGCGCAAAACGGCCTTGAAATTTCTGGGTGCAGATTAGCATAGTGCCATAAGCAGCAGGAGTTGGGAGGTTCCTTATGTTAGGCATGATGATGCATCGGCCCTTGTCGATAATTGAAATTCTGCGCTTTGCCGCGCAAAGCTACCCCAAAGGCGAAGTGATTTCGGTACGCACCGAAGGCGATCTGCACCGCACCAATTACGCAGATACATTTGCGCGGGTTGGGCAGCTGGCGCATGCGCTGCAGGCTTTGGGGATCAATCCTGGGGACCGTGTGGCGACATTGGCGTGGAACGGATACCGGCATTTCGAACTCTATTACGCGATTTCAGGATCGGGGGCCGTGTGCCACACGATCAACCCGCGCCTATCGGCCGAACAGATGACCTATATCGTGCAGCATGCCGGGGATCGGGTGATTTTTACCGATACCACCTTCGTGCCGATTCTTGAGGGGCTGAAAGACCAGCTGCCAGCGGGCCTGCGCTTTGTCATCATGACGGATCGCGCGCATATGCCGGACAACACTCTGGACGCGCTGTGCTATGAGGAACTTTTGGACGGCCAGCCAACATCGTTTGATTGGCCCGAACTGGATGAAAACACCGCCGCGGGCCTGTGTTATACATCGGGGACAACGGGCAACCCCAAAGGCGCGCTGTATTCGCACCGCTCGACCCTGCTGCACGCCTTTGGCTGTGCGGTCACGGTGCAGACCTGTCTGCGCGAAGGGGTGCGGATCATGCCGGTTGTGCCTTTGTTCCATGTGAATGCTTGGGGTCTGCCCTATTCGGCGCCTTTAACGGGCGCATCGCTGATTTTCCCCGGTGGGGCGCTGGATGGCGCATCACTGTTTAAATTGATGGATGAAACCGGTGTGAATTCATCCTGGGGCGTGCCAACCGTTTGGCAGGGCCTGCTGGATGAGATCGCGAAACAGGGCCGCAATCCCAACGGCTTTAACGAAGTGATCGTCGGCGGATCCGCCGCACCGCGCAGTATGATTGAAAAGTTTGAAACATCTGGCGTGAATGTCTGCCACGCCTGGGGCATGACAGAAATGAGCCCCATCGGTACCCATGGTCTGCTGAATGAGGACATGAAAACCAGATCGTTCAAAGACCAAATGGATCTGAAATCCACCCAAGGTCGCCGTATCATGGGGGTCGAGCTGAAGATTGTCGATGAAAACGGCGCGCGCCAACCGCATGATGGTCAGGCCGTGGGCGAGCTTTATGTGCGCGGCAATGGGATTATTTCAGGTTATTTCAACAACCCCGAAGCCAGCGCCGCCGCGATTGATGCCGAAGGGTGGTTTGGAACTGGCGATATTGCCTCGATCAACGAGGATGGGTTTTTGCTGATACAAGACCGCGCAAAGGATCTGATTAAATCCGGCGGGGAATGGATTTCATCCATCGATCTGGAAAATGTGGTGATGTCTCATCCCGATGTGGCCAGCTGCGCGGTGATTGCGGTGGCGCATCCCAAATGGGATGAACGGCCACTGCTGGTTGTGGTGCCCGTTCCCGGCAAGACCCCGCAAAAGGCGGAGATAGACGCGCTGCTTTTGCAGCATGTGGCCAAATGGCAGCTGCCTGATGCGATGGAATTGGTGGATGCACTGCCACTGACGGCGACAGGCAAGGTCAGCAAGCTGACCCTACGCCAACAATTTGCGGGCTATAAATTGCCCGATATGGACTAAACGAAAAGGACGACAGAATGGATCTTGGCATTACCGACCGATTAAAGCCGCTGATCGCGCAGGTGCGTGATATGGTTGAAAATGAAATTGCCCCATTGGATGCAGAATACCACGCCGAGGTTGGCA
This sequence comes from Paracoccaceae bacterium, assembly GCA_023260835.1. Classification (GTDB taxonomy): domain Bacteria; phylum Pseudomonadota; class Alphaproteobacteria; order Rhodobacterales; family Rhodobacteraceae; genus JALQTR01. Next base: position 8,137 of record JALQTR010000051.1, on the reverse strand, counting down.
AACACCCATCGGGGGATCGGTTTCAGCACACGCCACGTCAGTTGGAAATTCTGGATGAATTGAAATCCAAAGCCAAAGAACGCGGGCTGTGGAATTTCTGGCTGACGGATTCGGATCGCGGCTTTGGTCTGACCACGGTGGAATATGCCTATCTGGCCGAAGAAATGGGCAAGGTGAAAATCGCCGCCGAGGTGTTCAATTGCAACGCCCCCGACACGGGCAATATGGAAGTGCTGGAGCGGTACTGCACGCAGGACCACAAGGACCGCTGGCTGACCCCTTTGCTGAATGGGGATATCCGGTCGGCCTATGTGATGACGGAACCAAACACCGCCTCATCCGATGCGGCGCAATTGGGGTTCGAGGCAAAGAAAGACGGGGATGAGTGGGTTCTGAACGGCGAAAAATGGTGGATTTCCGGCGCGGGTGATCCGCGGTGCAAGGTCTACATTCTGATGGCCTGCAGCGACCCAGAGGCGCATAAACACAAACGCCACACGATGTTTGTTTTGCCATCGGATTTGCCCGGCATCACTGTGATGCGCCCGATGGAGGTGTTCGGCCACGATGACGCCCCCCATGGCCATATGCATATTAAATTCGAAAATGTCCGCCTGCCGGCATCCGCCGTGATCCTGGGCGAAGGTCGCGGGTTCGAAGTGGCGCAAGGGCGGCTTGGCCCTGGCCGCATTCACCACTGCATGCGTGCGATTGGGCAGGCGGAAAAGGCGCTGGAAATGATGTGCAAACGCGGGTTGTCGCGTCAGGCCTTTGGCAAGGACATCATTGAATTGGGCGCCAATTATGACATCATTGCCAATGCGCGGATGGAAATTGAAATGGCCCGTCTATTGTGCCTGAAGGCCGCATGGATGATGGACACCCATGGCGTGCGCGAGGCGCAGCCGTGGATTTCCAAAATCAAAGTGGTCGCACCATTGATGGCAGCCAAAGTGATTGATGACGCGATGCAGCTGCATGGCGCGGCGGGCATCAGTCAAGATTTCGATCTGGCCGAAATGTATCACCACGTGCGCACCCTGCGCTTTGCCGATGGCCCAGATGCGGTCCATCGCCGGCAGGTCGCGCGGGCCGAATTGCGCAAACAAAGCAACGCGACCAAATAAACAGGCAGGCCCGGGCGCTGCCCGGGTGCGCTGCGCAATATAGTGGACATATAAAAAGGGGCGCCTGGATGGGCGCCCCTTTTTGCAACTTGGGTCCGAAGGATCAGCCGTTTACGGCGTCTTTCAAGGCCTTCGCAATGGTCATTTTGACCACTTTGTCGGCTTCTTTTTTGAACTGCTCGCCGGTGGCGGGGTTGCGCACCATGCGCTCGGGGCGCTCACGGCAGGCGATTTTACCAACGCCGGGCAGGGTCACTGCGCCGCCGCCGGACACTTCGCGGGTGATCAGGGCGCAGATTGCGTCCAGTGCTGCACCTGCAGATTTCTTATCGGTGCCCATATCTTCGGCCAAAGCGGCGATCAGCTGGGTTTTGGTCATTGGTTTCGACATTGTTATTCTCCTTATATGCCCGAAATTGGGCCTGCTAACACTCGTTCAACATAATATAGTGTATCAACACAATGAATTGTGGCGCATTGCAAGTAAAAAAGCCATATTTTTATGGGTTTTCCACAAAAAATAGATAATAGGGGGTAAAAATACCCCTTAACTGCCACGATATGTTGAATATCCATAGGGCGACAGCAGCAGTGGAACATGATAATGATCCTGCGTCATCATGCGAAATCGGATGGGAATGATGTTTAAAAAATCATTCTGAGCCCCAGTTTCGGTCAAATAATCCCCAGCGTGGAACAGCAATTCATACTCGCCTGTGGCAAATGCCTTTTGGGGTAATATGGGGCTGTCCGTTCGTCCATCGGCGTTTGTGTGCATTGTGCATATTTTGGACCGACTGTTTCCATCCAGACGGTAAAGATCAATCTGCAACCCCGCAGCCGGTTTACCCTTGGCGGTGTCCAGAACATGGGTTGTTAAATAACCGCTCATATTGAAATCCTTTGCGGGCTTGTTGGTTTTGTGGATACAGTAAACTGTGGGCACTATGGTGCTAATGTCGAAATAAACGTAGCTGTTTCAAGAAAATTCTGAAAATAATGTGGCAGAGGCTGCGGTAGAACGCCATAAAAGAATGAGGGCGCAAATGCAAAGATACCCCCGAGATATGCGTGGATACGGTGCGCACCCCCCCAATGCCAACTGGCCAGATGGGGCTAAAATTGCTGTGCAATTCGTGCTGAATTACGAAGAAGGGGGTGAGAATTGCCTGCTGCACGGCGATGCAGCATCCGAGGGGTTCCTGTCCGACATCCCAGGCGCCACCCCCTGGCCGGGGCAGCGCCATTGGAACATGGAATCCATTTACGAATATGGCGCGCGCGCGGGGTTTTGGCGGTTGCACCGCATGTTCACGGGCGCGCAGATCCCCGTCACCGTTTATGGCGTGGCCACCGCATTGGCGCGCAACCCTGAACAGCTGGCGGCCATGCAAGACGCGGATTGGGAAATCGCCAGCCACGGCCTGAAATGGATCGAACATAAAGACATGCCCCCCGAAGAGGAGGCCACGCAGATTGCCCAAGCCATCGCCCTGCATACCGAGGTCACAGGCACCCGCCCGCGCGGCTGGTACACAGGGCGGTGCAGTATGCAAACGGTGGATTTGGTCGCCGCAGCCGGCGGGTTTGATTATATTTCTGACACTTATGCCGATGATCTGCCCTATTGGCGTGAATATGACGGGCATGATCAGCTGATTATCCCCTATACGCTTGAAGCAAATGACATGCGGTTTGCCAATGCGCCCGGCTATACCGAGGGGCAGCAGTTCTTTCAGTATCTTAAGGACAGCTTTGATATGCTCTATGCCGAAGGCAGCGCAGGGGCGGCAAAGATGATGTCCGTGGGGTTGCATTGCCGGCTGATTGGTCGCCCGGGCAAGGCCGCGGGGCTGCAACGGTTTTTGGATTACATCCGCGGATTTGACGGGGTCTGGTGCGCGCGGCGCATTGATATCGCCCGCCATTGGGCCACGCATCATCCGCATAAACGGTTTGAACGGCCCAGTCAGATGGCTGTGGATCGCTTTGTATCGTTTTATGGTGGCGTGTTTGAACATTCGCCCTGGGTTGCCGAAGACGCCCATGCGCTTGAATTAGGTCCGGCGCATGACAGCGCAGTGGGTCTGCATCACGCATTGGTGCGCGCCTTCCGCCGTGGATCCGCAGATCAGCGCATGGCGGTGCTGCGTGCGCATCCGGATTTGGCCGGCAAGCTGGCGGCGGCGAAACGGTTGACGGACAGCTCGACCGCGGAACAGGCCAGCGCGGGGCTGGATGCCCTGACTGACGCGGAACGGGCCGAATTTACCGCGCTGAACGCGGCCTATGTCGAAAAGCACGGCTTTCCCTTTATCATCGCGGTGCGCGACCACACAAAGGCAGGGATTTTGACTGCGTTTAAGGCACGGCTGAAGAATGACAGCGACACCGAATTCGCCGCCGCCTGCGCACAGGTGGAACGCATTGCCGCGCTGCGCCTGAAGGATATGCTGCCGTGACGGGGCTGGCAATCACGGCGCAGCCGATCACGGCCGCGGATTTCGCCCCTTTTGGGGATCTGCTGGACAGCAGCGGGGATTTTCGTCTGATTAACGAAGGGGCCTGCCGGCGGTATCATGATTTGGCGCAGCTGGATATGGCGGGCGGCGCGGCGGGTGTGTCGATTTTCAACGCACAGCCGCGCATTCTGCCCTATGAATTTACACTGGTGGAACGGCACCCGCTGGGCTCGCAGTGTTTTATGCCGATGACGCAGAATCCGTTTTTGGTCATTGTCGCGCCCGATGATGGAGGGCGCCCTGGCCATCCGCGCGCCTTTATCACGGCGCCGGGGCAGGGTGTAAATTTTCACCGCGGCACATGGCATGGGGTGCTGACCCCGCTGCACGCCCCGGGGCTGTTTGCGGTGATCGACCGCATTATGGGGCCGCAGGATACGGACCCGAACCTTGAGGAATTTCACTATGCGGCAGGGGTAACCGTCACCGCATAACACCATCTGACCGCCCAAACCAAAAAGAAGGCGGCAGATCATCAACAGGAGGACAGACATGTCACATTCAACCATCGGGACAGCAGATCAACTGCGCGATCCCAATTATATGCCCCCCATGGGGCAGGCGGTGCCTTTGGGTATCCAGCATGTTTTGGCGATGTTCGTATCGAACGTCACGCCCGCGATTATTGTCGCCGGGGCCGCAGGGATTGGCTTTGGGTCGGATCAGGGCGCGCTGGGCTTTCCTGATATGACCTATCTGATTCAGATGTCGATGCTGTTTGCGGGGATTGCCACTTTGTTTCAAACCATCGGCATGGGGCGCGTTGGGGCGCGGTTGCCGATCGTGCAGGGCACATCCTTTGCCTTTGTGCCGATTATGGTGCCGGCGGTTGCGGGGCTGGGAACCGCGGGGTTGGCTGGGCTGATGACAGGGGTTATTTTGGGCGGTATTTTCCATTTTTGCCTTGGCTTTATCGTGGGGCGCATACGCTATGCCCTGCCGCCGCTTGTCACTGGCTTGATCGTTCTGATGATCGGTTTGGCCCTTGTCAAAGTGGGCATTCAATATGCAGCTGGTGGCGTGCCGAATATCGGCAAGCCGGTGTTTGGCAGCCTGTCCATGTGGATCCCCGCGCTGGTTGTGGTGCTGGTCACGCTGGCGGTGAAATTCTTTGCCCGCGGATTTATGGCGGTTGCGGCTGTTTTGATCGGGATTTTGGCGGGGTATATTGTCGCCTATCTGATGGGGCAGGTCAGTTTCGCCAAGGTTGGTTATGCGGCCATGTTTGCCCTGCCACAGCCGTTTAAATACGGGTTTGAACTGAACTGGGCCATCGTGATTGGCATGTGTTTCATGGCCGTTGTGTCCGCGATTGAAACCGTGGGCGATACATCGGGCATCACCAAAGGCGGCGCTGGTCGCGAAGCCACCGATGACGAGGTCGCCGGCGCCACATTCGCCGATGGTTTGGGCACATCCATCGCAGGGATCTTTGGTGGCCTGCCCAACACATCCTTCAGCCAAAATGTGGGTCTGGTCGCCATGACCGGCGTCATGAGCCGCCACGTCGTCACCATTGGCGCGATCTTCCTGATCATCTGCGGCCTGATTCCCAAAATCGGCGCAATCATTAACACGGTGCCGATCAACGTCTTGGGCGGCGGTGTGATTGTGATGTTTGGCATGGTCTGCGCATCGGGCATTAACATGCTGTCGGATGTAAAATGGAGCCGCCGCAACATGGTCATCTTTGCCACCGCGCTGTCGGTGTCGCTGGGCCTGCAACAGGTGCCAGATGCGCTGCAACATGTCGGCCCAACGCTGAAGATCCTTCTGACAACCGGTCTGCTGCCGGCAGCAACCATCGCCATCGTGTTGAATTTGGTTCTGCCAGAGGATCTGCCGGAATAATCGGCGCAGGATCATTTCACGCAAACATACGGGGCCGCCATCAACACAGGCGGCCCCGTTTTGGTTTGTCCGGTGCGGTTATTCTTCCTCGGCCGAAAGCGCAAATTTGGGCGCAGGGGCGGCCAGATCGTCGATGCCAAGCTGTTGTTTGGGGCGCGACAGGCGGTTTTGCGTCACCCAGATCAGCCGTTCTTGCGCGCGGGTGATGGCGACATAGGCAAGGCGTTTCCACAGTGGCGTGCCGGCCTCGGATCGGCCCGATTGCGCGGCGGCGTATAGGTCGGGGGCAAAGACCTGCACATCGGGCCATTGCGACCCTTGCGCCTTATGGATTGTCACCGCAGCAGCGTGCAGGAATGTGGCCCCCATATGCGCGGCATAGGGGATGAAGGGTTCATCCTCGTCCGGTTTTTCGATCTTCACAATCGACGCGGCAGACACGCGCGGATCTTCGGCCCCCAGAATATGCAGCCGCGAAAATCCGGCACGTTTGCCGGGGCCAAGGTAGATGGTTTGCGCGCCTTTTATCAGGCCTCGCGCCTCAAGATCGATGCGTTTTTTGCGGTGTTTCAGGGGCAGTTCCAATCCGTCGCAGATCAGCGGCTCGCCCGGCAGTAGACTGTCCTCGGGGGCGTCATGCACGCGGCGAAAGGCGTTAATCAGGCGGATCCGGGTGGCATTGCGCCAGACAAGGCAGGGGGATCGCGCCATCAGATCGCTGTCCACGCGCGGGGCGCAGATGATTCGTGGATCGCGCGCGGCGGCATCCTGAACCATCCGTTCAAAGGCAAAGAAATCGATGCTTGGATCGGCCAGCGCATGGGCCAGATCCAAAATCGGGCTGTCGTCGCTTTGCCGGTGAATTCGCGTCAACATGGTTTTTTGCGCTTCCTCAAGCCCATCAAACACCATGGCGCCCGATTGCCCAACCGGGGCCAGCTGTGCAGGGTCGCCGAACAGGATTAGAGTGGGAAAAATTTCACGCAGATCATCGAATTGCCGCGCATCCAGCATGGATGATTCGTCGATGAACCCGACATCCAGCGGATCCTCGCGCCGTTTCCAGCCGATAATGAAATCTGACCCGCGCAAACCCGCCGCCGCCAATGCGCCAGGAATGGATTTTTGCGTGGCATAGAAATTGGCTGCCCGTTCCAACGCCGCCTCGCCCAGCCCATCAATCTGCGGCTGATCGCCATTGTTGTTCAGCCATTCGGCGATTTTTTCATATTCGGGATCATAAACGGGGGTGTAAAGAATACGGTGAATGGTGGTGGCTGGCACGCCGCGGTTGCGCAGCACGCTGGCGGCTTTATTCGTGGGGGCCAGAACCGCCAAACGCCGTTTGGATCGGCGGGTTTTGGGTTCATAATCGCCCGATACCAATTCACATCCAGCCTGTTCCATGGCCTCTGTTAGTTGGGCCAGCAGCATGGTCTTGCCCGATCCGGCCTTGCCCATAATGGCGGCCACCTGCGATGGATGGTCCTTGGCCGGCGTGCAGAACCCCTGCGTCAGGTGAATACCGGTGCGATCCAACAGGCTGGACACCGCATCAAACGCGGTTGCCTGATCATCGGATAAATGCAGAGAGGGGGATAAATCACTGGCCATACCGCGGGTATAGGCTGGATTGCCCGCAAAGGGCAAAGGGTTTTGCGTCATCCGCGGCCCTGAGCGATATGCCCGGGCCGCGGATTGTTTTTCAGGATTAGGCCTTTGGCCCAGCGGCAAGCGCGTCTTCGAAAGTGCGCAGACCGGTCACAGGGGCCTGAACCAGCACCGACATATTGCCAGGCTTGTGTTCATTGCGCAGCATTTTCATATGCGCCTGTGGGATTTCTGCCCAGGGGAAGACCTCGGACATGCAGGGGTCCAAACGGCGCTCAACCATCAGTTTGTTGGCGGCTGCCGCTTGTTTCAGGTGGGCAAAGTGGCTGCCCTGAATGCGCTTTTGGTGCATCCAGACATAGCGCGCGTCCATGGTCAGGTTGTAACCGGTGGTGCCGGCGCAGATCACAACCATACCGCCCTTTTTGCACACAAAGGTGGACACAGGGAAGGTTGATTCGCCGGGATGTTCGAACACCATATCGACGTTTTGCCCCTTACCGGTGAATTCCCAGATGGCTTTGCCGAATTTGCGAACCTCGTTAAACCAATCTTTATATTCTTGGCTGTTCACCTTTGGCAGCTGACCCCAGCATTTGAAATCTTTGCGGTTCAGCACACCCTTGGCGCCCAATCCCATGACAAAATCGCGTTTGTCTTCATCCGAAATCACCGCAATCGCATTGGCGCCAGCGGCATTGATCAGCTGCACCGCATAGGACCCCAGCCCCCCCGAGGCGCCCCAGACCAGAACATTCTGACCGGGCTTCAATTCATGTGGGTGGTGGCCAAACAGCATCCGATAGGCCGTGGCCAGCGTCAGCGTATAACAGGCGCTTTCTTCCCATGTCAGATGACGGGGACGCGGCATAACCTGCTGTGCCTGCACGCGGGTGAACTGGGCAAAGGACCCATCGGGGGTTTCATAGCCCCAAATCCGCTGACTGGGCGAAAACATAATCACGCGGCGGTGGCGCCTTTGCCGGCAATAAAAGATCACCATCCTCGAGCGTAAAAACATCCTTG
>JALQTR010000208.1 GCA_023260835.1 Paracoccaceae bacterium | reverse complement strand
TGGCGATCATGTTTTGACCGTCTGCCGCGTTTTTCATCGCCTGGTTCAGGCCGCGCACTTGGCTTTCCATGCGGGTGATGATGCTCAGGCCCGCAGCGTCGTCAGCGGCCGAATTCACCTGCTTACCCGAGGACAAAGCAGCCATGGTTTCTTCCATAGCTTTGTTTACTTTGCTCAAGTTATACTGGGCGTTGACCGATGCCATGTTTGTGTTGATCACAGTCATTGTCTTGCTCCTTCAAGCTGACGCTTTTGCCGGGATGGCGCGGCGTCTTCGTGGGTGGGGCTGGTCGGCCCCGATTGGTGATCACGCTTATCGCGCTTGGTATGGCAAACGACCGAATGCACAAATGTTTAGGGATTTATGTGATTTTTTTGCGCACTTTGGCTGCGGCAGAAAATTGACGGCAGGACGAATTGGAGTATAATTACTTATTTTCAATGTGTTAGTGTGTCAAAACCGTGACGCGGGGGCGTCAAATTGATTGTTTGGGATTGGTGCGTTTTTTGCGCATAATGCAGGCTGAAAGGATAAACCCATGCAATTAAATGCCTCTCAGCATATCGGACAGCGCCAAAGTGTCGTGATTACCGCCCAGCTTCAGCAGGCGATTGCGATGTTGCAGCTGAATAATCTGGAACTGCAGGATTATCTGGAACGCATTGCTGAAGAAAACCCATTTTTGGATGCAGATCGTAATACTGTGTCAGACACGGCAGAAACGCCTGCGGAACAATCCGCTGCGGATGTTGTTATGGCCGATGGCGCCATGGCCGATGATGCCCCAACTGGGTCATTGGCAGATGCCAACAGTTTTGAAACGGGTCAAGTTGATTTGGGCAGCCCCGCAGCGAAACCTGCAGCCCTGGGCGGGGATGATTGGGATTACCTCAGCAATATTGCAGATCGTGAGGGGCAATCGCTTTATGGTCATGTGTGTGCGCAGATTGATAGGTTGTTTCCAAACCCACAGGATCGGATGATCGCTTTGGCCTTTGCCGAGGCATTGGCCCCTTCGGGCTGGATTGATCAATCGGTCGAGGATGTGGCCGGATCCGTTTTGGTGGATGTCTTGGACGCAAGCAATGTGTTGTCTAAACTGCAATCGCAGATCACCCCAGCGGGTTTGTTTGCGCAGAGCCTTGCGAATTGTTTGTCCCTGCAATTGGCCGATCAGGGAAAATTAACAGATGCGTTTGGCGCGATGCTGAATAACCTGCCTTTACTGGCAACCGGCGATATTAAAGGGCTGGCGCGTAAAATCGGCGTATCCGTAGCACAGTTGCAATCCATGTTGCGGGACTTGCGCGGGCTGGATCCAAAGCCAGGCGCGCAGTTCGTGCATGATGCCGGTCCCATTCAGCCGCCAGATTTAATCGTACGGCGCGCCCAAGATGGTTGGGTTGTTGATTTAAACCGGTCCACATTGCCCAGCGTTAAGGTGGATCGCGGTTATGCCAAAGCCGTGCAGATGACCAAGGATGCAGAAACGCGTAAATTTTCTGCTGATAAATTGGGTCAGGCGCAATGGTTGAAGCGCGCAATTGCGCAGCGTAACAGCTCGGCGCTGAAAATCGGTGCGGAAATCGTGCGTCAACAGCAGGCGTTCTTGGACAAAGGCGCGGCCTTCTTGAAGCCGCTTATCCTGCGCGATATTGCGGAAGAGGTCGGGGTGCATGAAAGCACCGTCAGCCGCGTGACCACCGGATTGATGATGGCCACACCGCAGGGCGTCTTCCCGCTGAAGGCATTTTTCAGTGTAGGATTGCCATCAGATGGTGCCGAAGGCGGCGAATCCGCCGGTGCGATCAAATACAAAATCCGCAAATTGATCGAGGGCGAGGACCCCGCTAAACCGCTCAGCGATGACACGCTTGTGAAGGTTCTGGGGCAAGAGGGGATCAAACTGGCTCGCCGCACCGTTGCCAAATACCGCGAAGGGCAGGGGATTGCCTCGTCCTTTCAACGCAAACGGCAGGCGGCGATTTCTGGAATGCTTTAATCTGTTCCGGTGCGGCGGCCACCGATCCACAGATCGGCAATGGCACGATCATCGCCCATCATGATGGTGGCAAAGACCAAATCCCAGATATCCTGCGCATTGGCTGCACGCTGTGCGATGGCTGGGGTTGATGACAGGTTCAGCACTGCGATATCGGCCTCGAACCCAGCGGCAAGTGTGCCGATTTTATCCCCCACATGCAGCGCATCCGCCGATCCGGCGGTGGCCATATGCATCAGACGTGCCGGATGCAGGGATTGTCCGCGCAATTGGGCGATTTCATAGGCAGCTGCCATGGTGCGCAGCATCGAAAAGCTGGACCCGCCGCCGGTATCTGTGGCCAGACCAACCCGAATGCCGCGCGCGGACAGGCCAGTATAATCAAACAGGCCGGACCCTATGAAGGTGTTTGATGTGGGGCAATGCACCACCGCTGCGCCCATTTCGGCCAATCTGGATTGTTCACGCGGTGTCAGATGGATCGCATGACCATACAGCCCCCGCGCCCCCAGCAGGCCGAATTGTTCATAGGTGTCCAAATAATCCCGCGCATCGGGGAACAGGCCGCGCACCCAATCGATCTCTGGCAGCTGTTCGGACAGATGGGTCTGCATCAGCAAATCGGGTCGTTCAGCCCACAGCGCCCCAAGCGCCGCCAGCTGATCTCGCGTGGATGTGGGCGAGAACCGCGGCGTGATGGCATAGGACAGCCGGTCCACCCCATGCCAGCGATCTGCTAGCGCGCGGCTGTCGTCATAGCCGGATTGGGCCGTATCACGCAGATCATCGGGGGCGTTTCGATCCATACAGGTTTTACCCGCCACAACACGTTGGCCCGCCTGCTGCGCCGCGGTGAAAAACGCATCCACCGATTCTGGGTGGATGGTGCAGAAGCTGCACACAGTGGTGGTGCCGGCCGCGCGGGTCAGGCGCAAATAGGTCTGCGCAATCGCAGTGGCGTATTCTGGATCCGAAAACCGCGCCTCTTCGGGGAAGGTGTAGGTGTTTAACCAATCAATCAGCTGCTTGCCCCAACTGGCGATGATGGCGGTTTGCGGATAATGCACATGCGCATCCACAAAACCCGGGCAAATCAAATGCGCGCCATAGGCAACTTCCTGCGCCATTGGATGTGCGGCGCGCAGGGCGGGGGCCGCGCCCACTGCCGCGATATGCCCGCCGTCGATCAGCACCGCGCCATCGCTGTCGATCCAGGCGGGGCAGTCCGGATCATCCACCCCGTCAAACCGCAGAACGTGACCTGTTAACAAAAATTTTTGCATCTTTACCTCATATCCGTCCAATTGCCCCTTGGTTCGATGGCAAACAATGGGTAATGGCTGTTACGTGAAAGGTAAATCTTTATCTGCGCCACGACGGGAGGGTCCGATATGACTGACAGCACCGCCATCATGCATGACACTGATGAAGACGCCTTTTCCCTATCACGCAAATCTGTTGCAGCGATCCTAGACGCGGTTGATGCGGGCGACACAGCTGGCCTGCTGGGACTGATGCAGCAGCTGCACCCTGCCGACATCGCCGATTTATTGGAACAGATCAGCGGGTCGGAACGATCCGATCTGTTGGCGCTTTATGGCGCGCATTTCGACGGCGATGTTCTGTCGGAATTGAACGATTCGATCCGTGAAGAGGTCATCGCCGCCCTGCCGCCCGAGGTCCTGACCGAAGCCATCCGCGATTTGGATAGCGATGATGTGGTTGACCTGCTGGAGGATCTGGAAGAGCCGCAGCAAGAGGCGATTCTGGGTGCGCTGGAAGAGCCTGACCGCGCCGCCGTCACCCAATCGCTGACATATCCAGAATATTCTGCGGGCCGTTTGATGCAGCGCGAGGTCGTCACCGCGCCTGAACATTGGACCGTGGGGCAGGCGATTGATTTCCTGCGCCGGGCGGACGAGCTGCCCGAACAATTCTACCACGTTATATTGGTGGACCCGCGCATGCATCCCATTGGGCAGGTGACATTGGGTAAGCTGATGTCTTCGCGCCGGGATGTGGCACTGCAGGATATTGTGGAAGAGATGTTTCAGGTCATATCCGTTACCCAATATGACGGCGATGTGGCCTATGCGTTTAACCAATACCATCTGATTTCTGCGCCGGTGGTGGATGCCGATGGCCGTCTGGCTGGTGTGATCACCATCGACGATGCCATGGCCGTTTTGGATGAAGAGCATGAAGAGGATATCATGCGTCTGGCCGGTGTCGGCGACGGCAGCCTGTCCGACACCGTCTTGGAAACCACGCGCCAACGTTTGCCGTGGTTAGCGGTGAACCTTGTGACGGCCGTATTGGCCAGCATTGTTATTGCGCAATTTGAAACAGTAATTGCGGGGTTTGTCGCGCTGGCGGTGTTGATGCCGATTGTCGCCTCGATGGGTGGAAATGCCGGAACGCAAAGCCTGACTGTCGCGGTGCGCGCCATTGCAACCCGCGATTTGACCGGATCCAACGTCTGGCGTGTGATCTGGCGCGAGGCTTCGGTCGGGCTGATCAATGGGTTGATTTTTGCCGTTGTGATGGGGATGGTTGGGGTGATCTGGTTTGGATCCCCCGTCTTGGGCTATGTCATCGCTGCCGCAATGGTGATCAATTTGGTCGTGGCGGGGCTGGCAGGGACGGCCATTCCGGTGCTTTTGGAAAAGGTGGGGGTTGACCCGGCATTGGCATCGGGGGCGTTTGTCACCACTGTTACGGATGTGGTTGGGTTTTTTGCATTCTTGGGATTGGCCGCATGGGTTCTGATTTAACGATCGAGGATATCAAAGCGCAGGCGCGTAAAGCTGCTTTTGCAGCGCGCAAAGCCGCGCATGATATGCTGAAGGGGCAGGATAACTGCGCCCAATTGCGCACCGCGCTGGCCCCCTTTGCTGGGCAGCCCATGGCGGGGTTTATGCCCATCCGGACGGAAATTAATCCGCTGCCGGTTATGGCCGAGTGGTCACAATCCGCACCTGTTGCCGTTCCCGTGATCCGCGCAGCTGGGCAGCCGCTGGTCTTTTCACGTTGGTATTCAGACGGCGCGCTGGTTGATGGTCCCTTTGGCGCGCAGGTGCCGGCGGTCGAGGATTTGGTGATCCCCCATGTCCTTATCGTCCCGCTGGTGGCCTTTGATACCGCGGGCGGGCGTCTGGGATATGGCGGCGGGTTTTATGACCGCACACTTGAAGGGCTGCGCGCGCGCGGGGAAGTTACGGCCATTGGCTTTGCCTATGATGCGCAAGAACAGACCGATTTACCGCTCGAGCCCACCGATCAACCGCTGGATATGATCGTGACCCAATCGCGTATAATAAAGACACGGTAAGCCCTGCGGCCCTTTAGGGCAGATTTGCCCTTGCCATTATGTATAAAACCCTTTAACGGCAGCCCTACTTGTAAATCCGCAGGTTGGGGTCGGGCCCCCAAGGGAGACATCCTTGGTCAGGTCCACCGGTTGGGCGTCCGCCCTGTTCACACCCCAATCAAGGCGAAAACCGGAAAAGAAGGAAGATAACAATGGCTCTACCTGAGTTCACATTGCGTCAACTGCTTGAAGCAGGCGTACATTACGGTCACCAGACACAGCGTTGGAATCCCCGCATGGCGGAATTCATCTATGGCGCGCGCAACGGCATCCACATCATGGACCTGACGCAAACCGTTCCAATGCTGGACGCAGCCCTGAACGTGATCCGCGAAACCGTTGCCAAAGGTGGCCGCATCCTGTTCGTTGGTACCAAACGCCAGGCAGCTGCTGCAATCGCAGAAGCCGCGGAAAAATCCGCACAGTATTACATGAACCACCGCTGGCTGGGTGGCACGCTGACCAACTGGCAGACCGTGTCCCAATCCATCGCCCGTTTGAAATCCATCGACGAATCCATGGCAAATGGCGGCGAAGGCCTGACCAAGAAAGAGCGTCTGGGTATGGAACGTGAGCAGGCCAAACTGCAGGCCTCTTTGGGCGGGATCCGCGAAATGGGCGGCGTTCCTGACCTGCTGTTCGTCATCGACGTGAAAAAAGAATCGCTGGCAATCGCCGAAGCCAACAAATTGGGCATCCCAGTTGTGGCTGTTGTGGACAGCAACTGCTCGCCTGCGGGTGTGGATTACATCATCCCCGGTAACGACGACGCATCGCGCGCCATCGCGCTTTATTGCGATCTGGCTGCCCGTTCCGCACTGGACGGTATGAGCGCGCAAATGGGCGCCGCCGGTATCGATCTGGGCGCATTGGACGAAGCACCGGCCGAAGAGGCCGTGGCAGACGCCGCAGAAGCGTAACAAACCCGTTTTATAAATCGATGCGTGTGGGATGCATCCCGCGCGCATCTTTTTAACTTTCAAAGATAGGAGCCAAGACATGGCAATCACGGCAGCAATGGTAAAAGACCTGCGCGAACGGTCCGGCGCAGGCATGATGGACGCAAAAAAAGCTCTGACAGAAACCAATGGCGATATGGAAGCAGCGATTGACTGGCTGCGCACCAAAGGCCTAGCAACCGCCGCCAAGAAATCTGGCCGCACCGCGGCCGAAGGTCTGGTGGCTGTCGCCGTAACCGGCGGCAAAGGCGTTGCACTGGAAGTAAACGCAGAAACCGATTTCGTTGGTAAAAACGCAGAATTCCAACAGATGGTGGGCAGCTTTGCCCAAAAAGCACTGGATGTGGACAGCATCGAAGCTTTGGCCGAAGCCGAGGTTAACGGGCAGAAAGTATCCGCCATTTTGACCGATAAAATCGCCACCATCGGCGAAAACATGGCGCTGCGCCGTATGCAGACTGTGACCGGCGATCAGGTTGTGTCCTACATCCACAATGCCGCAACCGACGGCATGGGGAAAATCGGCGTTTTGGTTGCGCTGAAAGGTGACAATGCCGATTTCGGCCGTCAGGTTGCGATGCACATTGCGGCTGCGAACCCTCAGGCGCTGAACGAAGCCTCGCTTGATCCTGCTGTTGTGGAACGTGAACGTAACGTTCTGACCGAACAGGCGCGCGAATCTGGCAAGCCAGACGCCGTGATCGAAAAAATGATCGTTGGCCGTATGCAGAAATTCTTTGCTGAAAACACACTGCTGGGTCAGGCCTTTGTTGTGAACCCCGATCTGACGGTTGAAGCCGCAGCCAAAGAAGCCGGTGTTGAAATCGTCTCTTACGTCCGTATGGAAGTGGGCGAGGGGATCGAGAAAAAAGAAGAAGATTTCGCAGCCGAAGTTGCCAAAGCGATGCAGGGCTAATCCAGCTCTTCTTCAGTGTTAAAAGAACCCCCGCAGTGCGCGTCACTTGCGGGGGTTTTTCTTTGTCCATAGATTATTTTTCACTGTATACCGTTGTATGCATTGACAGCTGGCAGGCGCTATTCTATCAAACGGGCAGTTGTTCACAGGCGGCAGCCCTCCCTTTGTCGCCACGCGAAGAAAGAGCGAACCCATGACCAAATCAAACCCCGATATCATCTATACCATCGTTGACGAAGCGCCAGAATTGGCACGCCATTCGCTGCTGCCGATTATTCAATCCTTCTCAAACGCGGCCGGTATTTCGGTTGAAACAAAGGATATTTCGGTTGCTGGTCGTATTTTGGCAGCCTTTGCCGATCAACTGCCGGCGGATCAGCAGGTTTCGGATGATTTGGCCGAATTGGGCCAGCTGGTCAAACAGCCCGATGCGAATGTGATCAAACTGCCCAATATTTCGGCATCTGTGCCACAGCTGACCGCAGCGATTGCTGAATTGCAGGCCAAAGGTTATGCCATCCCCGATTATCCTGCCGATCCTAAAACGGATGCGGAAAAACAGGCGCGCGCGCGGTATGACGCGATTAAAGGGTCGGCTGTGAACCCTGTCCTGCGCGAAGGTAATTCGGATCGCCGCGCGGCCAAGGCAGTAAAGGCCTATGCCATGGCCAACCCGCATTCCATGGGTGATTGGAACTCCACATCGAAAACCCATGTGGCCTCGATGCCATCGGGGGATTTCTTTGCCAATGAAAAATCCGCCACCATCACAGCCGCCCAAGCGGGCGGTGCAAAGATTGTGTTCAAAGGGGCTGATGGCGCGGAAACTGTTCTGAAATCCGGCCTGTCCTATGCCGAGGGCGAGGTGGTGGATGCCACCTTTATGTCGGCCGCGGCCCTTCGTACCTTCATTAAAGACCAAATCGCCAGCACCGAAGCCGGCACCTTGTTTTCGGTCCACCTGAAGGCGACAATGATGAAAGTGTCCGACCCGATTATCTTCGGCCATTTCCTCGCGGTTTACCTTGAGGATTTCTTGGCCAAACACGGCGAGACCGTCAAGGCGCTTGGCTTCAACCCCAATGCAGGTCTGGGTGATCTGGAAGCCCGCATTAAAGGCAATGCCGAGCTTGAGGCCGATTATCAGGCCGCCATGGCCGCCAAACCCGCGATGTATATGGTGGATTCGGATCGTGGTATCACCAATTTGCACGTCCCATCGGATGTCATCATCGACGCATCCATGCCGGCTGTGATCCGCGCAGGCGGCATTGGCTGGGGACCAGATGGCAAAGCCGCAGACACCAAATGCTGCATCCCCGACAACAGCTATGCCTGCGTCTATGATGAAACCATCAATTATTTCAAAGCCACCGGCGCGCTGGATCCAACCAGCTGCGGGTCCGTGTCCAACGTGGGTCTGATGGCGCAAAAGGCCGAAGAATACGGATCCCACCCCACCACATTCGAAGCCGCCGCCGATGGCGTGATTGAAATTGTTTTGGACAGCGGCGACGTGCTGCACAGCCACGCGGTTCAGGCGGGGGATATTTGGCGCTCTTGCACTGCGAAAAAGGCGCCGATTTTGGATTGGATTGCCTTGGGCATTGCGCGCACCAAAGCCACCGGCGCTGCGGCGTTTTGGCTGGATAAAGCCCGCGCGCATGATGCTGAATTGATTAAATATGTTCAGGCGGAACTGGCCAAAGCAGGGGTGGATATCCCCATTATGGATCCGCGCGCAGCGACACGTTTCACGCTGGAAACCATGCGCGAAGAGCGCGATTGTGTGACCATCACGGGCAACGTGCTGCGCGATTACCTGACCGATCTGTTCCCCATTTTGGAACTGGGCACATCGGCCAAGATGCTGTCGATTGTAAAGCTGATGAATGGCGGCGGTATGTTCGAAACCGGCGCGGGCGGATCTGCCCCAAAACACGTTCAGCAGTTGGTGGAGCAGAACCATTTGCGTTGGGACAGCCTGGGTGAATTCTGCGCCCTGGGTGAAAGCTATAAATTCCTGGCCGAGGCGCAATCCAAACCTGTTGCTGCAATCTTGGGCGATGCGGTGGATGTGGCCACACAGAAGCTGCTGGAAAATGGCAATTCGCCAGAACGTAAAGTAGGGCAGAATGACAACCGCAGCTCGCATTACTGGTTCGCGCGTTACTGGGCCGAAGCCCTGGCTGCGCAAACAGCGGATGCGGGTCTGGCCGCGCATTTTGCGCCCATCGCGCAAAAGTTGGCGGCGTCTGAGGCAGACATTCTGGCCGAACTTGCCGCGGCAGAGGGTAAGCCCGCCGATTTGGGGGGCTATTACAAGCCCGATACCGCAAAAACCAACGCGGTGATGCGCCCATCGGCCACGTTGAATGCGATCATCGGCTGATATTGCCAGCGATTAGACATGAAAAAGCCCCCGTGGATGGATCCACGGGGGCTTTTGCTTTGGATGCACGTGGCTTTAGCGTGTGAATTTTTTGTGCTTCAGGCGCTTTGGCTCCAACGCGTCGGCGCCCAAGCGGCGCTTTTTGTCCTCTTCATAATCTTCAAAGTTGCCTTCGAACCATTCCACATGGGCCTCGCCTTCGAATGCCAAGATATGCGTGCAAATCCGGTCCAAGAAGAAACGATCGTGCGAAATGACAACCGCGCAGCCGGCAAAATCCACCAGCGCATCTTCCAAGGCCCGCAGGGTTTCCACGTCCAAATCGTTGGTCGGTTCGTCCAACAGCAGCACATTGCCGCCTTCTTTCAGCAGTCGCGCCATATGCACACGGTTGCGTTCCCCGCCGGACAGCAGGCCAACCTTTTTCTGTTGATCACCGCCTTTGAAGTTAAAGGCCGAACAATAGGCGCGGGAATTCATTTGTGCATCGCCCAGCTGGATAACCTCGGCGCCGCCTGAAATGGCCTCCCACACATTATCGTCTGCGGCCAAATCATCACGTGACTGATCGACGTAGGACAGCTGCACCGTATCGCCATAGGTTACGGTGCCTGCATCAGGTTTTTCCTGCCCTGTCAGCATCTTAAACAGGGTGGATTTACCCGCGCCGTTGGGGCCGATGACGCCCACGATCCCACCGGGGGGCAGCGCGAAGGACAGGTTTTCAATCAACAGCTTATCGCCCATGGCCTTTTGCAGGCCTTCGACCTCGATCACCTTGCCGCCCAAACGGGGGCCATTGGGGATTACGATCTGTGCATGGCTGATTTTTTCACGCTCGGACGTGGACGCCAATTCGTTATAGGCATTGATACGCGCCTTTTGTTTGGCCTGACGGGCTTTGGCCCCCTGACGCATCCATTCCAATTCGCGTTCCAGTGTTTTTTGGCGGGA
>JALQTR010000204.1 GCA_023260835.1 Paracoccaceae bacterium | reverse complement strand
GGATGCGGTCAGCGCGCGCAACACACACGCGGCGATTTATGATGCGCTGCGATTGATGAAGGACATCTGATGCGATCAACCAAAACCATCCATGTGATTTCGGCCCATGCCGAAGGTGAAGTTGGCGATGTGATCGTGGGCGGCGTGTTGCCGCCGCCCGGCGATACGATTTGGGAACAAAGCCGCTGGATCGCGCGTGATCAAACTCTGCGGAATTTCATGCTGAATGAACCGCGCGGTGGGGTGTTTCGCCATGTAAACTTGCTGGTGCCGCCCAAACACCCCGATGCCGATGCCGCCTGGATTATTATGGAGCCCGAAGACACGCCCCCCATGTCAGGATCAAATTCAATCTGTGTGTCCACGGTCTTGTTGGATGCCGGTTTGGTTCCAATGCAAGAGCCTGAAACCCATATGGTGTTAGAAGCCCCAGGCGGGCTGGTGCGTGTGCGCGCCGAATGCAAAGATGGCAAGGCTGAACGGATTTATGTCCAAAATGTGCTCTCATTCGCGGCTGAATTGGATCAAAAACTGGACGTCGATGGCATCGGCACATTAACGGTCGATACGGCCTATGGCGGCGACAGTTTCGTGGTGGTTGATGCGGCCAAGCTTGGGTTTTCGCTGAATGAAGACGAAGCCCATGACATTGCAAAGCTGGGGGTGCGCATCACCAATGCCGCGAATGCGCAGTTGGGGTTTTCGCATCCAGATAATCCCGATTGGCGGCATATTTCCTTTTGTCTTTTTGCAGGGCCATTGATTGATGGGCCGCAGGGCCTGACCACGGGGGCAGCCGTGGCCATTCAACCAGGCAAGGTCGACCGGTCCCCAACTGGCACCGCCTTGTCGGCGCGTATGGCGTTGCTGCATGCCCGCGGTGTGATGAAGGTGGGGGATCGATTGACGGCAACATCTGTCATCGGGTCCACCTTTTCTGGTGCAATTTTGGGCGAAACAACGGTTGGGGGGCGTATGGCCATTCGACCAGAAATTTCGGGGCGTGGCTGGATTACAGGCGTTCATCAGCACATGCTGGACCCATCTGATCCATGGCCGCAGGGGTATCGATTGTCCGACACTTGGGGGGCAAGATGATGCGCATTGGCGTTATTGGAACAGGCACAATCGCCACCGCCCTTGTGCGCGGTATCGCTGCGGCGCATCAGCACATCACGGTATCAAACCGCAGCGCTGAAAACGCGCGGGCCTTGGCGCAAGAATTTCCCAATGTCACAGTGGCAGATAACCAAAGCGTTCTGGACCAAAGCGATCTGATCGTGATTGCCCTGATGGCATTAGCTGCGCCGCAAATCCTGTCGGGGCTGCAATTTCGGCCCGATCACAGGGTGATTTCCATGATGGCTGGCGCGACCTTGGACGATGTTGCGCAAATGGTAGCCCCAGCCGATGCCGCGGCAATTTTGGTGCCGTTCCCAGGCATTGCCAATGGTGGATCCCCAGTTATCGCACAGGGTGATGTTGATCTGGTGCAACATGTGGTGACGGCGGCCAACACGGTTTATCCCGTGCAAACAGATGACGAATTATCCGCCTATTTATGTGCCCAAGCCGTTCTGTCGCCTGTGGCCTGTCTTGCGGCGGATGCGGCGGCGTGGCTTGCGCCGCGGGTCGCTGACCCCACAGGGGCCGAGGGTTTTTTGCGGCAGCTTTTATCCTCGAGCCTGATGAACAGCCGCGCAGATGCGCTGATTGCGGCGCTGAACACGCCAGGCGGCTATAATCAGCAGCTTCGCATCATGATGGAAGACAGTGGGATGCGGGGCGCATTGCAAGATGGATTGACCAAACTGGAGATGCGCGAATGAGCCTGCACCATGTTTTTTCCCCGCTGACATTACGGCATAAAACGCTGCGCAATCGCATCGTGTTTGGCGCGCATACAACCAATATGGCCCAAGATGGTTTGCCGCGAAATCGGCATCTTGGCTATTATCTGGAACGCGCGCGCGGCGGGGCGGGGATGATTGTTGTTGAACCCATGCCTGTGCATGCCGCTGCCGTTTTAACGCGCGGTAACTTTCGCCATTCCAGCGATGATGTCATCCCATATTTTGCCAAAATAACACAGGCCTGTCAGGCCGAAGGCGCGGTGATGATCCAGCAGCTGTACCATGTTGGGGCACATGGGGATTGGGACAACAGTTGGCACGCCAATTGGTCCCCATCGGGTGGCCCCAGCTATCACGATAATGATGGCAGCCGCGCCATGTCGGTGGATGAAATCGAAGAAACCATCCAATCCTTTGTCGATGCCGCTGTTCGCTGTCAAAAGGCTGGCTTTGACGGAGTTGAGGTTTGGGCCGCATATCATTGTTTATTAGATCAATTTTGGACGCCGTTTTCCAACCAGCGCACAGATGAATGGGGCGGTAGCCTTGAAAATCGCACACGGTTCTCGCGCGAGGTTATGCGCCGTATTAGGTTGGCCTGCGGTGATGATTTCATCATCGGTCTGTCGGTGTCCGACGATCCAGCCAATGATGTGTTTCCATCCCGCGATGAGATGGTGGATATCATTCGCCTGCATGATGATCAGGGACTGATGGATTATGTCACCGTTGGGTCCGGCAGTTACATTGATTTTCAAAAGATCATCCCCAGTTTCCAATATGCTGAAAATTTGGGGGCCGATCTGGCCGAACGATTAAAGCAAGCTGGCCTGCGCGCCCGTGTGACCGCAGAAGCCAATATCCGCACGCCCGAGAATGCGAATACAGTGCTGGGGGCAGGGCAAGCCGATCTTGTGTCCATTGTTCGCGGTCAGATTGCGGATCCCTATCTTGCCGCCAAAGCCGAAGCCGGACAATCCGATGACATCCGCGGATGCCTGTCCTGTAACCAACAATGTTGGGGACGGCGCGGACGGGATTATTATATCTCTTGCCTAATTAATCCATCTGTCGGTCATGAATTTGAATGGGGCGGGGATCGGTTCACCCCAACCAATATGCCCAAATCCGTATTGGTCGTCGGTGGTGGACCTGCGGGGTTGGAGGTCGCGCGGGTTGCGGCGCATCGAGGCCATCAGGTCACATTATGCGAAGCCGCATCACAGCTGGGCGGTCAGATGCGTCTGGCGGGGTTGCAGCCGCGCCGCGCGCAGATCACTGATCTGATCGCATGGTACGCACGGCAGCTGGACAAGCTGGGTGTGGATGTCCGCTACAATACTTATCTTGATGCCGATGACATAGCGGCAATTGGCGCTGATGTTGTTGTCTTGGCAACTGGGTCACTGCCAAATGATACTGGGTTCCAAAAGGCCTTGCCGAATGTGGATCGTCTGCCGGGCATTGATCTGAACTCTGTTTGGTCGCCCGAAGATGTTATGGGCCGATCTGCGCGTCTGGGCAAACGGATTGTTGTGCTGGACGAAGGCGGTCATTGGAAAGGTATCGGCACCGCCTGGCATCTAGCATCCGAGGGCCACGAGGTCACAATCGTCACCCCAGACGCGATGATCGCCCGCGACCTGCAACGCAGCGCCACAGATTTTTCCGTTCGCCAAAGTTTAGCCAAATTGGGGGTGCAGTTTGTGACTGAAACGGCAATCACCAATTGGTCAGCGCAGGGCGCGCGCTGTGTGTCACTGTTGACGGGGGCGGACAGTATCATCACCGCAGACAGTTTGGTCATCTCGACCGGGAACCGCTGTGATACAGAACTGCTTGAGACGTTGCGGGCCGCAGGGATCGATGTTCAGCCCATCGGGGATGCCGCTGGCCCCCGTTTGGCGGCTGCGGCAATTTATGAAGGGCGACTGTGCGGATTGACCCTGTGATCTTGGGCCAGCAAGGCAAAAGCCGCGAAACAGATTGACTGTAAAGCTGCCGCACGCTGCAGTGCCTGTTCGGCTGTGCAGACCTTTACGGCTTCTGTGGTATGTCAGGCATTACAGCTTTATACGTTAAATATTGTTACAGAAATTGTAAGAATAGAATTATTTATTAATAATACCTTACACTGTAGGCGTGCATATGCAGCGTCCAGTAAGGATTTTTTCGTGCAAGCTCATGTCGCGATTCCCACGCCTTTTTGGCAAGACGGCCTTTTTGTGGGGGATTTGCGAAATGCGACAGATGATGAAAGCCCCGCTGCTTTCATTCATCCTTTGTGCAAATGCTGACATGGCGCGGATTTTAACGGCAGCAGGATCAGAATAATGGCAAAAAT
The DNA here is from genome assembly GCA_023260835.1 of Paracoccaceae bacterium. Classification (GTDB taxonomy): domain Bacteria; phylum Pseudomonadota; class Alphaproteobacteria; order Rhodobacterales; family Rhodobacteraceae; genus JALQTR01. Next base: position 6,340 of record JALQTR010000204.1, on the reverse strand, counting down.
AGGGTTCGTTGGATTGGGGCAAATGGGCAATGCAATGGCGCGCAATTTGATGAAGGCGGGTCATGATTTGCATGTGTTTGATATTTCGCAATCTGCGGTTGATGCCATGGTCGACGTCGGGGCCACGGCTGCGAAAACGGCGAAAGATGCGGCCATTGGATCGGATGTAGTGTTCAGCATCCTGCCGGTTGGCGCGATTGTCGAGCAGGCGGTATTTGGCGCGGATGGTATTGCAATGGGGCTGTCCAAAGATGCCATCTTTGTTGATATGAGCACAATTTTGCCCGATGAAACCCGTGCCATTGGTGGGCGCTTGGCCGGTATGGGGCTGACAATGGTCGAAGCCCCGGTTGGACGCACATCCGACCACGCCATTGCCGGCACGGTTACATTTATGGTGGGCGGTGATGCGGCTGATATTGAACGCATAACCCCCTATTTGAACGCCATGGGCGAGGCGATCACGCATTGCGGGCCGCTTGGGGCCGGCGGGATCGTTAAATTGGTGAACAATTACATTTCATCCGTCAGCAATTTGGTCACGGCCGAAGGCATGGCCTTGGGGCTTGCTGCGGGTGTCGATCAGGATGTTTTGGTCGATGTGATATCGAAAACACCTGCGGGCCGCGGGCATATTGGCACCTCTTGGCCGGCACGCGCCTTGGTCGATGATCCCAGCCCAACATTCCAACTGGATCTGGCGCGCAAAGATATCGGTTTGGCCTTATCCGCAGCGGCCGCTGTGAAGGTGCCAATGGCCACCGGCAGCGTTGCGCGTGAAATCTATAGCATCGCAAGCGCGGCAGGGCGCGGCGGGGACGATTGGACCACAGGTATTTATCGCACTGTCAAATCGCTTGCTGCGATTTAAAACCGTGGGATGCGAAAAACACTGTGCATTCAGAAATTTGCAGCAGGATATGCCCAATCCCTTGCCGCGCTGAGCTCGGTTTGTGTTCTGGCTACCCTAACGCCGGATCGCGCGCCAACGTTGCTGCTGCATTGATAAATCTGCGTGTTATCCGTTAAATTTTGGGTCAGGGTTTTCCGTGTGACCATCAACCGATATAACCTGACCCGAAACCATTTTGGCCCCGTCAGAGGATAAAAACACCGCCATTTGGGCAATGTCATCCGCCGTTGAAAATTTACGCAAGGATGTCCCCATTTCATAGGCCGTTCGGATTGCCTGGGGCGTGGTGTTTTTCTGCGCCGCTTCACGTTCAATGACGCCGTCTATTCGGGGGCCATCGACACAGCCGGGTGCGATAACATTGGCGCGCACCCCAAAAGGCCCGGCCTCCATCGCGACAGTTTTCATCATGCCAATCACGGCCCATTTGCTGGCGCAATAAGGGGTTCGGTAGGGAAACCCGTAAACACCCCCGGTGGAAGAGGTAAAGACGATTGAACCGCCGCCTTGCCGTTTCATGATCGGCAATGCCCCGCGCGCGGCAAAGAATGCCCCCATAATGTTCACATCCAGACACGCCTGAAAGCCCTGCGTTGGCTGATCTTCCAGCAACGCCGTGGGACCTGCCGTTCCGGCATTGGCGCATAAGATGTCCAATTTCCCAAAAGATGTTTCAATATCCTGAAATAAACGGGCCATTTGCTGATCATCCGTGACATCCACACAGGATTTCATCCAGTGATCAGGGCAATCTGATAAGGCGTTTTGATCAATGTCTGTGATCCAGACCGTCGCACCGGCCGCATCAAAATGCTGCGCCATAACCCGGCCAATTCCACTTGCGCCGGCCGTAATTAAAACGGTTTTATTTTCCATTGGGGTCTCCAAACCAAGCCGCAGCTGTGGCTGTTGTTTAAGCGCTGTGCGCTGGTGAAAATACGTAATGGATGTCGGAAAAGCGATCTTTTGCGAAAACATATAAGAACCGCAATCCATTTGGGCCGGCAATGGTTGAATGTTCGGCATCCCCGGGGACAAAAAGGGCTCTGCCCGGGGCCATGCGATGCGGTGTGCCTGCGATGGTTACAATGCCGTCGCCCTCAAGCCCCAAATAAACTTCGGCAGGGCTGTGGCGATGGGGCAGTAATGTGCCGCCCGGGCCAAATTCGGCCACGCCGACCACCATGGACGTTGTTCCTGCCGTCTGGTCTGCGTCAAAAATGGTTCGCCAGCGAACGGTACCATAGGCGGAGTTTGTTACGCCCTCAAGCGGTTGGGTGTCCCAATCAACGGCCACACCCTGCAGTGCCAGTAAGGCGCCGATTAATGCCGGATTTGATTCATCGTGGCCGCGTTCAATGTCCATCCGCCCCTCATGCGCTGTGCTTGATAAACCATTCGAAATTCTATGGGCTGCGTCCGCACTGTTCGCGACAATGATTTGTAATCGCGCGACCAGAAGGTTCGCATGGGCAAAGCATCTAGCGGACAACCGATGGTGGATGCCATGCGCTAAATGTCGGAATTTGTCGGGTTCTTTATTGTCAAACTTTTGCCAAAGTTAAGATTTAAAATATAGATGAACCCATAATATGCAGAAAACTGGATTATTATTGCGATGCCTCTGTCGGTTTTGATCGTTGAAGATGAACACGTCTTGCGTGAGGCCCTGTGCGATATTCTGAACAATGAAGGCATTGCCGCAACTGGCGTGGGTACGCTGAGCAGTTATCACGCATGGCGTAAAAATCATTAATGCGATGTTCTGCTGGTAGATCGCGATTTGCCCGATGGGGATGGGCTGGAGGCCGTCCGGGTTTTTCGTGAAACAGGGCATGGGCGCGCGGTCGTCATCAGCGCAATGGCATCATCGCAGCATCGGATCCAAGGTTTGGACGCCGATGTGGATTATTACATTGGCAAACCTGTTGAACCCAAAGAGCTGCTGGCCTTGCTGCGCCAATATGAACACCGGCTGGCGTCCGAAGGAAAAATTGGCTGGGTCTTCGACACACGCCGCTGGTGTCTGATCAGCCCCGATGGGCAAACCATTACCCTGACACAAAGTGAAATTCGGGTTCTGTCGTGCTTTGTCGAGGCAGCGGGGCTGCCGCGGGATCGCAATGAAATCATTGAAGCGCTTGGTAAAACGATCGAAGATTATGATCCAAGGCGGCTGGAAATTATGATCCGACGATTGCGGAACAAAGTCAAAAATCACGGATTGGATTTACCATTGGCAACTGTATATGGCGGCGGGTATTGTTTTACCGAAAACCTGCGCAAACTTGAATGATCCGAATGATGACTGACCTTCCGCCATCTGGCGCCGCTTTGGCGCGATTCAAAGCCGAATTTTGGGATCGAGAAACGGAACGCGCCTATCAAAAGCAGTTTTTGAATAAGCAAAAGAAAACGCTGTATGCTGTTGTTTTTGCTGTATTACTGATTGATTTATCTTCCTTTGTTATTGATTTTCGCAACACACCAGAGGCGTTGCTGACGCTGAATGTGTTTCTGTCACGCGTCGGTATTGTTATTCTTGAGCTGGCATTTTTGGCGACAGCCTTTATGCGGCACAATGACATGCTTTTTAATGTGCTAGTGAAATTAATGACACTTGCGTTTTTGGCGCAGCTTTTGTCGCTGTTTCATTTTCATCATGATTATGGGTTCATCGGCCCCATCACCTATGTCTGTACAATCTTTACATTATATCTGATTTTGCCGTTTCGGTGGCGTGAACAGCTGGTGATCAGTATTGGATTTTCGATCCTTGGGCTCTTGATTATTGGGCAGAACTTGCAAGATCCGGCCAATTTTTATCGACTTTTGCAGTGGTCAATTTTTGCGAATATGATTGGAATTTTTGTCAGCTGGCAGCGAAATATGGCGATGCGGGATTTGTATCACGTTAATCAATCATTGCAGGCCAGTGTTGCCTTGTCACGTGCTGCGCTGGAACGGAATAACCGCGTATCGGATATTTTGACGCACGAATTGCGCAACCCATTGTCTGGTATTTTGGCACGATCAGAACAATTAACCAAAAACGCATCAGGGGATGTGCAGAAATTTGCGCAGCAAATCGCTGCGCTTGTGCGTCTTTCGTCGGCTTTGATTGAAAGCTGGTTGGATAGTGATCGAACGACGATGCGTTCAATGAACATAAAACAAGATGAGGTATGCAATCTAAGTAATTTATTAGATATTATTTTTTCGCAATTTTTAGGCGAAAACCCAGATGCGAAACTGCAACCTATTCCCAAAACGCCTTCCCCCATAATCGCATGTGAGGCGAAGGTGATTACCCTAGTGATCCAAAACATTTTGCACAATGCGACAAAATACGGCGTATCACAGGATGGCGTTTTGAGTGTTGGGGTGAAGTATCGAATGGGGCGGGATCATGTTGTCCTGCGCATTCGTGATTTCGGCGCCGGTATTCCATTCAATGTTCAATCGGATATTTTCACCAAACATTTTCGGGCCCCTGGGCATCAGGAAAGTAACAACGGGCGTGGCATTGGGCTTTATATTTGCCGACAAATGATGCGATCGCAGGGCGGTGATTTAGAATTGCAAAGCCGCCCCGGGTATGGGGCCGCATTTTGTGTGAAAATTCCGCTGGCGTAATGGGTCGATTGGGGTTTTAAAAACCGCTTTCTCGGATCAAAATGCTGGTGATGTGGCGGAACACTTTATTCGCGGCTGAAACAGGGGTCACTGGAAGATGAATAACCCCAGTGATCTGCTGGCTGCGTTCAAAGCGGTCAATCGGCACATCAAGCGTGGCCAAATATAATGGCGACTGGGGCAGGGCGCGCCCTGTGTCATCTTGGATCGATGCAAGCGGCCCGCCAAAGTCAGACAGCAGGGCGGGATCTGGAAAATCCTGTATGGCTGTCGTGCTGATCGATCGCAGCCTGACTGGCCCTGACGGCATCGACAGTGGGTCATCCGCAACCCATGTTGCCGTTGCATCTGGCAAAACACGTTCCACGTCGCCTTCCGCCACATAGGCCCGCAGTTGCCATTTGGCGATATCGGGTTTGATCACCATCAAAAAATCGCCGGACCGGACCCATTGTGCTGGCTTCATGGGGGCACGTTTCACAACCACGCCGTCCGATTTGGCATAGATTGTCAGCTTTTGAAGCTCGGACTGAAGGGCGGCAATTTTGCGTTCTTTTTCAAGTAGCCGCTGCTCGATTGTTAATCGATGTTCCATTGCGGTTTGCTGTGCGGCCTCGCGGGATTTGTTGATCAGCAAAATATCCCGCTGTATTTTGACCTGCTGCAGTTCAAACTCCAGCTGGGGTGATGCGAAAACAGCCAGCTTTTCGCCTTTGGAAACGGCCTGCCCCTCGGCCACGTGGATTTCGATGACTTCTGCATCTGCTGGGGCATAAACGCGGTCCATATTCGAAATCACAGCAATGGCAGGAATTGTGATTGTTTTGCCGATTGGGGCGAATAACAATCCAGCCAGAACACATAAGGTAAGCCCCGCAATGATGGTGTGTTTGTTTATTTTCATCATCGGTTTTAATCCCCACCAAATTCTGAATTCAGCCCAAATTGGCTTAAGCACAAACCAAATGATTTCAACAGCAAACAGGAAAATCCCCAAAAGCTTGAATGCATGGCCCATGTCAGAACCGCGCCTAGCGCATAGGCACTGACGAGGTCGTCGCGGAAATAGGCCGCGATGCTCTGGATGATGGGGTTGTCACCGATCGGGGCCGTGGCCTCGTGGATCATGCCAAGCGATATGAACACCAGTGCCAGCCCGATGATGATGCGTCCGACCTGTTTTGTCTTGCGGGACTGCGCCTTGAAGAACGTGATCACCCCGATCAACAGCACAAAGGGCAGCGCCGCGTCGACGGGCAGGATCAGCACGCGGGTCATCAGGGCAGAGCCCAGTTCGGCCCCCAGCACCAATGCCAGCGCGGTATGGGGCGCCAGCATCCCGGACACGGCAAAGCCTGCGCTGATCAGGGCGACAGCGGTTGCGCTTTGCATGACCATGGCGGCAAAACTGCCTCCGGTCGCCGCCGAGACCGCATTTCCCGACAGGCGCTTCAGACCGGATTTGAGTTCGGGCATGAAGGCGCGTTCGACGCCCGTCCGGATCAGCCGCGTCGACCAGAGAAGCAACGCCACTGCTGCTGCAAGTTGTGCGGCAAGCACGATCATGCGTGTCTGTCCCTGACGGTATGATGCCGAAGCATGATAAGCGATGCGCCTTTCATTTCTTGGTGTTTGTAAAGATCTGACCACTCAGTCGAGGGTTATGCAACAAAAATATTTGCAAAATGCTGGAAAGACCACAAAACTGTGAGGGTATTCGAGTCGGGGCGACGGATGTCACACACGGACACTCAGGACTATTCTGCAGAGACCGGACCTGTTCGGCTCAAG
>JALQTR010000091.1 GCA_023260835.1 Paracoccaceae bacterium | reverse complement strand
CCCGGTTTCGTAGATGTAGTTGGCAATCGGGGTCGAGCCGACAAATGACACGGCCTTCACCTGCGGGTGGGCCAACAAGGCGTCCACGGCTTCTTTGTCACCTTGGATCACGTTGAACACACCGTCGGGCAAGCCCGCTTGCTTCAACAGATCGGCCACCATCAAGGTTGCTGATGGGTCGGTGGGGCTGGGTTTGAGCACAAAGGTGTTGCCGCAGGCGATGGCCACGGGGTACATCCACATGGGCACCATGACGGGGAAGTTGAATGGCGTGATACCCGCCACCACGCCCAGCGCTTGGCGCGTGGTCCAGTTGTCGATGCCAGTGGCCACTTGCTCGGTGTAGTCGCCTTTGAGCAATTGCGGAATGCCGCACGCAAACTCGATGATGTCGATGCCGCGCTGCACCTCGCCTTGCGCGTCGGTGAAGACTTTGCCGTGTTCGCGGGTGAGCGCTTCGGCCAGCGCGTCTTGGTGTTCTTGGACCAGCTGCAAAAACTTGAACATCACCCGTGCACGGCGCAGCGGCGGCGCGCCATTGAACGAAGAATTTGGCCGCGCGATTGGCGCAGATGCCTATTGCCGTGACGCAGCCGTGGCTGTGGAAACCGCAAAAGAATTCGTTGCGCGCAAGCACAACCAAATGGCAGCCAATTAATCCTGCGATTTGACACCTGATGAAACGCGCGCGTCGAGAGATCGAGGCGCGCGTTTTTGCATGATAAAGGGTACTGCAATGACCGCACAGATATCAGACGATGACCTGCGATCCCAAACCATATTGATGGGCGACGCAATGGGCGCGCAAAAGACGCTGATCATTGGCTGCGGGGCAATTGCACGGGAAATTTTGGCCATCAAACAGGCCAATGGATGGGATCATTTGGATCTGCTGTGTCTGCCAGCCATTTGGCACAATACCCCCGATAAAATCCCCCAAGGCGTGGCAGATATGGTGCAAAAACACCGTGATAGCTATGCACAGATTTTTGTCGCCTATGCCGATTGCGGCACCGGCGGAATGTTGCAAAAAACCTGCGATGATCTGGGGGTTCAGATGATCAAGGGGCCGCATTGTTACGCCTTTTTTCAAGGGGATACGATGTTTGCAGGGCATGAAGATGCCGATATCACCGCCTTCTACCTGACGGATTTTTTGGCCCGCCAATTTGATGCCTTTGTCTGGCGCCCACTGGGGTTGGACCGCCATCCACAGCTGCTGGACAGTTATTTTGGCCATTATGATCGGCTGGTCTATCTGGCGCAAATTGATGATCCACAGCTGACCCAAAAGGCACAGGACTGCGCCGATCGCATGGGGTTGCACTTTGAGCGGCGCATCACTGGATATGGCGACCTGACACAATGGATGGGGGCTGCCGCCCAGCCGCAAAACAGCTAAAAGTGATCTCAAATCGCCCCTGACAAACGCACTCAGCTGTGTTAGGGCGTTGTGAAAATCACCAATGAGGCAGTTTATGCGTACCCTAATTTTATCCGCAATCGTCGCAATCTTCAGCGCAGCAGGGATTACCAGCGCGCAAACAGGACCGGCATCACCGCCCACCCGCGATGCTGCGCAGATGGGGCAAAGTTATCTGGTTGGCAGCTTTGGCCCATGGGAACGCCGCTGCATCAAGCAAGATGGCGATGAACCCTGCCAAGTTTACCAACTGCTGCGTGAACCAAACGGCAACCCTGTGGCTGAATTCACAATTTTTCCACTTGAGCCAAGCGCAGAAAACCCCGCGGTGGCCGGTGCGTCCCTTCTGGTCCCGCTAGAGGTTCTTTTAACCGCCAATGTTGTGCTGGCAATTGATGATAAATTGTCCAAAACCTATCCCTATCTGACCTGCACACCCGCGGGATGCCTGTCCCGAATTGGCTTCACTGCAGAAGAGGTGGATTTGATGCGCGCAGGCAAAACTGTTTTCATCACAATCGTCCCTGCCGCGGCACCAACACAGCGCGCAGTTCTGGAGCTGAATTTGGATCAATTCGGTGCTGCTATGGACAGCTTCAAGGCACAGTAACGGTTTGCCCCAGCCCATCTAAAATGGCACACGCCGCACGAAGGCCCGGCGCATCGCCCCCCAGCCCAAGCGCAACCAAAGTCTGGCGCAAAACCTGCACCTGACCCTGCGGCGCGGCACAGACGGACAATGCGCTGCGGGCAATGGCATCTGCTGTGCAATTCGGTCCCAAAAATTCTGGGATTGTGTGCGTGTTCGTAACGATATTGGGCAGGCTCACGCTGTCGATCCGCAAAAGCCGGGAAAAGATTTGCCGCGACAGCCACGGCATATCATAGGCGATAACCATCGGTGTACCATGGGCCGCCAATTCCAATGTAACCGTCCCCGAAGCCGCAATCGCGCAATCCGCGGCACTGAAGGCCAATGCCTTTTTCTGGCCGTCCAAATCGTCCCGCGCATCAATCACATGGACAGGTGCAGACCAATTCTGCACTGCCTGCTTTATCTCATCAGCCAAATGCGCAACCGCTGGCAACACAAACTGCGCCGACGGGGCCTGTGTTATAATCTGGTCAACCGTTTCGTGAAAGATTGGCAGATGTCGCGCAATTTCTGATCTACGTGATCCGGGCAGGATTAAAAACAAGGGCCCCTTTGAAACCTGCGCGCGATACCCGGCAACATCTGCTGCATCTGGCAGCGGGTCAGACACCACCGGATGCCCAACAAAATCACAGCGCAAACCATGGGGGGTGAAAAAGGGCGGCTCGAACGGAAACAGCGCCAATAATTGATCCGTGTGCTGCGCCAATTTGGCCGCGCGCCCTGGGCGCCACGCCCAAACCGTGGGGGCAACATAGTGAACAATGCGCTGATCTGGATTTTGCGCCTTCACAATCTTTGCCAAGCGCGCAGAAAATTCAGGCGTATCGATGGTCACCAGAACATCTGGCTTCTGTGCCAAAACATGTGCGGCGGTTTCGTTCAGGCGCCGCTTCAGGCGCGGATAAGCGCGCAGGATGGCGCCCAGCCCCATGACGGACAGCTCGGCCATAGGAAACAGGCTGTCCATGCCGCGTGACTGCATCAAGGGCCCAGCGATGCCTGACAGCTGCACCCCATCGGGCATCAGGGTTCGCAGCCCATCAATCAAAGCAGCGCCCAGTTTATCGCCTGATGCTTCGCCCGCGACCAATGCGATATGCATCAGCCCAAGGCCCCAAAGATCGTAACCCCTGCATCATCCGCAGCGCGCAAAAGCGCGGGTCGATCCAACAGCAGGGTTTGGCCGGCGGCCACCGCCAAAACGCGCAGGTTCGCCTGAACCATACCTGCAATCGTTTGTGGGCCAATGGCGGGCATATCGACCCGCAGGTCCTGACCGGTCTTTGGCATTTTCATCAGAAGCCCCCCCCCATGGCGCAAAGCGGATGGGGTTTGGGCAACAGATTGCAGCAAAAAATCGGTTCCTTGCAGGGTCTCAATCCCCAAACACAGGCCATTCTCAACCACGCAGGCCTGGCCCAAATCCAGCGGGGCCATGGTGTGCAAAATGGACTGCGCGCGGGCAATATCGTCATGTGCGCCCTCCGACAGCTTGGGTCCGGCAAAGACACCAGCGGGGGCCAAAAGCTCTGGCGCGGCCTCATGCGCCGCGACGATGGCAAACCCCTGCGCGGCAAAACCAGACAGAACAACGCGCAACAACGCATCATCCCCCTGCCCCATGGCGGCCATTAATTGCGGGGCAAGCTGCATCATGCCAGCGTCAAAACGGGCCGGATCCAAAGATGGCCGGCGCATTGCCCCAGCAAAACAAACTTTATCGCAGCCCGCCTCTTGCAGCGCCGCCCAAAGCGCGCCCAAATGTTCAAATGCGAATATTGCATCAGGGGGTAAATCACATGGCGCACCATCAAATGCAGCCACAAAAGCATCAGGTTGCGCCGCCTTTAACGCAGCTGGCAAGACGCCGCCGCCTGCAATGATGGCCAAACGCCCCATCGCCCTACCCTTTGGGTGTAAGGAAGGATCGATCCGACCCCCCCGTTACAAAGGCCACAATTTGTTGCACATAGGCGCTGTCGCTGCCCGCCAATGATTTGGCGCGGTCCATGAATGGACCATCCCCATGAGCCAAAACCCCAAGCGCCGAGCGCAGCGCAGTGATATCCGCCCGCGCGACCCCGCGACGTTTTAGCCCAACCAGATTAAGCCCATCCAGTTGCCCACGAGGAGCCTGAACCAGCCCATAGGGGATCACATCATTCGTCACCATTGTCACAGCACCAATAATCGCGCCCTGCCCTATCCGCACAAATTGATGCACACCGCACAACCCACCAATGATAACATCGTCTTCAATCACGCAATGCCCAGCAAGGGCCGAATTATTCACCAAAATAACCCGATTGCCCACATGGCAATCATGCGCCACATGCGCGCCAGCCATGATCAGACAATCATCGCCAATTTGCGTCACCCCACCACCACCTTCGGTGCCGGTGTTGATGGTCACATGTTCACGGATTCGATTGCGCGCGCCGATGATCAAACGTGTCTCTTCCCCGCCGAATTTCAAATCCTGCGGAATACCCCCGATTACGGCAAACGGAAAGATCACTGTTTGCGGACCGATCTGCGTATCACCTGTGACAACCACATGCGAGTGCAACTGCACCCCATCGGCCAAACGCACGTTCGGCCCAATATGGCAAAATGGCCCAATGGTAACATCCGCGCCGATTTGCGCACCGTTTTCGACAATAGCTGATGGGTGGATTTGCGAGGTCATGCTTTGGGCAAGTCCATCATGGCGGTGAATTCTGCTTCGGCGGCCATTTCACCGTCCACCGTGGCACTGCCGGCAAAACGCCAAACCTTGCCCCCTGGCTTGCCCCGCAACGTGGTCAGATTCAATCGCAACACATCCCCAGGAATAACCTTGCGGCGGAATTTACAGTTATCAATCCCCATAAAATAAACCAGCAAATCCTTATCGGCCATATCCAGCGCAACCCCAACCATCACAGCCGCGGTTTGGGCCATCGCCTCGACGATTGTGACGCCGGGCATGATGGGGGTGCCAGGAAAGTGCCCCTGAAAATGCGGCTCGTTCATGGTAACATTCTTGATCCCAACTGCAGATTGGGTGCCGTTAATGTCTTCCACGCGATCCACCAACAAAAACGGATAACGGTGCGGGATAATCCGTTGAATCAATTGGATGTCAGCCGTTTGCAGGGTCTGCGTCATGAAAAGAACCTTTCCGGTAAAGTAAGCTTATTGTTATATCTACCAGCCCGATCGAGGTGCGACAATGGCTGAAACCATTATTGCGCCGGGGCAAGGGCCGCATCAATGCGATTAATCGCGGTTTGGGTGATGTCCACGGCCTCGCGCCGCAGAAAAACACTGCGTGCCTCCAGCATGATCTGCGCGCCCATGTCATCCATCAGCGTATTTAAAATCGGCAAAATATCGTTGAAAAATTGCCGCTGTAGAAGCGTTTCTTCCTCTTGGTGCTGGCGGGCTTTTGCATCGCGCGCGGCGCGGATGTCCTTGACTTTGGCATCAAACGCATCGGCCAATTGTCGAAATTCATCCGCCGGCAGGGTGGCGCGCTGCGTTGTAAGGGCTTGCTCTTCGGCGGCAAGCTCTTCCTCGATCATGCGGTTTTCAGCGGCCAAAGCGGCTGATTTTTGGGCATAATCACGCAAAAGCCCCTGACCGTAATCCGAATTTTGCAAGAGCGCGTCGGCGGATACGACAACGATCCTTTGATCATTGGCAGATTGGCTGGCAGCCGAACTGGTGATTAACCCAAACGCCAGGATAGTTGCCAACAGGATGCGCATATCAGGCCCCGATCAGAATTGCGCCGAAATGGTGACTTCAAATTCCCGCTCAACATCAAATTCTTCTTTGGCCAGAGCCTTGCTGAAGTTGAACCGCAATGGGCCAATCGGCGTGGTCCAAAACAGCGATGCCCCAATGGATTGCCGCAGGCGGAAATCATTAGATGTGATACAATTAACAGTCGGTGTGCTGGAGGTACAACCGGGTAAGGACGTACCAGAATCCCACACAGACCCCAGATCATAGAACAACCCACCGCTGATCCCATATTCTTCGGGCAGCCCCAGCGGGAACTGCGCCTCGAAGCGCATCACGGCAAATTTGTTACCGCCGATTGATTCATTCACCAATGGGCCAATTTCACGCGGACCAATACCACCTAAATCAAAACCACGCATTTGATCGGTGCTGAGGAAGTAACGATCCGTCACAAGCGACTTGCCTTTTTGGAAAGACAAAACGCCGCCTTCGAATGTGCTGCGCAAAACCAACTGGTCATTAAACAGTTTGCGCTGCGCAGTCGCGACAACCCCTGTTTTCAGGAACAATGTATCCGACGACAGCCCTGCCAAATCTTGGTTAAACTTAAGTGTAAACCCTGTGTTTGGATCAATCCCTGTACGGCGGCTGTCATAATCTAAACCATATCCAATTAAAGCACGGGTAACCCGGCCTTTACCTACATCAATATTGATTACACTTGAAAACAAGTTTGATGGATTAAAAATACGTTCCGCTTGAAGCCCAGCGCGTGTTGTGAACCCAATTGATTCACTTAAAGGGAACCGAAGTTCAGGTAAAGCGCGGGCAATTTCAGTGTCGTATGAACCGGTTTGATTGTCGGTGCGCTCGAACGCAAAGTCCAAGGTAAGCCGCACATCACGCCCCAGCAATGCTGGTTCGATAAATTTCATCCCGTAAACCTGTGCGGTGCTGGCATTGGAAACGGCCAAAGACAATTCTTGCCCACGGCCCAAAAAGTTCAGCTCATTATAACGAATAATCGCGCCGACACCCAATGACGATGAATAGGTCCCGCCCAAAGACAAGCTGCCCGTTGGTTTTTCAGTGATTTTCATATCGATCATCACCTGACCGGATTTTGATCCATCGCGCACGGATGCTTCAACATCTTGGAAAATATTCAGGGCGCGCAGGCGATCCTCGGCTTCGCGCAGGGCGCGGGGATTAAATGGATCACCCTCGACCATTTTGATCTGCTGACGGATCACGCGGTCCAGGGTTGCTGTGTTGCCCGTGATATTAATCCGTTCCACAAAGACCTTTGGCGCCGGTGTCAGGTCATAGGTCACGTTGATCGTCTGCGCCTTGACGTTGCGATCAAACCTGGGCGTGACCTTCACAAAATCTTGCCCCAGACGCAGGGCTTTGCGTTCAAGCCGTGTCACATCGCGATCAATAATCGCTGGATCAAAGGCCTTTCCCGATTTGCCTGCAATCGCATCCAAAAATGGGGCTGCATCGACGCCTGGAATTTCAGATTTCACATCCAATGTGCCAATGGTGAATTGGCGCCCCTCAACAATGGTGAAGGTCAGGAAATGTGCCCCGCGATCTTGGGTTAACTGCGCCCCGGCAGAGGTGACCCGCGCATCCACAAACCCGCGGGCGCGATAGAAATCTTCGATCCGTTGCCGATCCACAGCGATACGATCTTCGACATAGCTGTCAGAGGAAATGAAGCTGCTGATCAGGCCTGCCTGTTTCGTCGCCAAAACACGGCGAAGACGCGAATCCGAAAAGGTTTTGTTGCCAACAAAGCCAATGCGTTCAACCTCGACGACACCGCCCTCGAACACCTCAAACACCAGATCAACGCGGTTATTGGCCTGTTTGATGATTTTGGGGGCAATGCGCGCGGCCAGGCGTCCTTGCTGGGCATAGGCCTCGGCGATTGTGTCGGCATCGGCCACGGCCTTGATGGGGTTAAAAACACGGCGCGATTGCGATTGAATCACACGGGTTAACACATCATCGCTGATGCGCGCGTTGCCTTCGAAATTAATCCGATTGATTGTCGGGTATTCGACAACACCGATTTCCAGCTGATCGCCCTTAACGTTGAATTCAACCGTTTCAAACAGACCCGAGGATAGGATGTTCTGATAGGCCTCGTTCAGGTCGCCATCATTCAGACGTTCCCCCACTGGGATTTTGGCGTAACTTTGGACGGTTTGATCCTCGATCCGGGCGTTGCCGGTTACAGTGACACCAGAAAAACTGTACCCTTCGGCATAGGCACCCAGCATCGGCAGCCCCACCACAGACAGGGCAATCGTAAGTCCAATGCTGCGCAACCCGCCCAGCCGTTTGGGTTTCGCAAATAATGGCAACCGCTGACGCATCAAAACACCCTCTTGATCGAACAAAGCCCGTTTGGCCCTGCCTATGATTACCTGCGACCGGGCCGCAAGTCAAAAAAATTGCCGCCACCAGAAAGGTGGCAAGAATCCGCCCCCGCGTGGATCATCCATTTCCGCCTGGGACCTTCATAAACCGCGCCGCATCCGCCGCCGCACGACGAATGGCGTTCGATTTATGCACGGTTTCCATATATTCGGCTTCGGGGTCGCTGTCGTACACAACGCCACCGCCGGCCTGAATATACAGTTTTTGATCCTTCACAATCGCGGTGCGCAGCGCGATACACATATCCATATCACCACCCGCGCTGAAATAGCCACAGCCGCCACCATAGACGCCGCGCTTTTCTGGCTCTAGCTCATCAATGATTTCCATCGCACGCAATTTGGGCGCCCCGCTGACGGTCCCTGCAGGCATGCCCGAAAAGAACGCCGAAAGCGCGTCTTGATCATCCGCTAATTCGCCCACAACGTTTGAGACAATATGCATCACATGGCTGTAGCGTTCGATGATGAACTGTTCTGTGGGATGGACGGTGCCAATGCGTGACACACGACCCACATCATTGCGGCCCAAATCCAGCAGCATCAAATGTTCGGCTAATTCCTTGGGGTCAGCCAAAAGATCCAACTCCAGCGCCTTATCCTCGGCGGGGGTTGCGCCGCGGGGACGAGTGCCGGCGATGGGGCGAACGGTTACTTCCTTGCCGAAAACCCGAACCAATATTTCAGGGCTGGCGCCAATCACTTGGAACCCGTCAAAGTTAAAATAAAACATGAAGGGCGATGGGTTGGTACGACGTAAACTGCGATAAAGCGCAAAGGGCGGCAAGGTGAATTCCTGCGTCCAACGCTGGGATGGCACCACCTGAAAGATATCCCCGGCGCGGATGTAATCTTTGGCCGTTTCAACGGCCTGCAAATAGGCCTCTTTGCTGAAATTGGATTGGGAGGTGGGCGCATCATTGGCATCGCCCAAATCCCGCTCGGCCTGAGGCAGCGCGCGTTCCATGTCGCGCACGGCATCCATCACCCGTTCGGCCGCCTGTGCATAGGCCGCGCGGGCAGACAATCCCTGATCCGCCCAGGCAGGGCTGACAACAATCACATCCCCCTTTACCCCATCCAAAACGGCGACCACAGATGGGCGCATCATCACCGCATCGGGCAGGCCCAACGGGTCGGGATTGATATTCGGCAGATGTTCGACAAGGCGGATCATGTCATAGCCCAAATACCCAAACAGCCCCGCCGCGGCCTGTGGCAGATCAGCTGGTAGGTCAATATGGCTTTGGGCAATAAGCGCGCGCAACGCGTCCAATGGGGGCATGTCCTGGGGTTCAAACGCATCACGATCAAATCGCGCACTACGGTTGATCTGTGATTGCGTCCCGTGGCATTTCCAAATCACATCCGGTTTCATGCCAATGATGGAATACCGCCCGCGCACCTCGCCCCCTGTGACGGATTCAAGGATAAAACTGTCCTGCGCCGCGCCGGTTAATTTCATCATCAACGATACGGGCGTGTCCAGGTCCGCCGCCAGCCGCGCATAGACGACCTGAGATTTGCCGGCCTCATACCCGGCTTTAAAATCATCAAATTCTGGGATCAAATGCATGGGGTATCACCTATCCCTTATGGCAATTGAGCATGAACAGCATTGATCGCCTGTTCATCAATCGACACATCAATCCGTGACTGGATGTCAATCATCAAGGCCTGCAGCATATCCTGTGCCAAGGCCCCGTTGGTTTGCGACCGAATGCTGCCGATCAGCGCCTGCATATCAGGATCCG
>JALQTR010000058.1 GCA_023260835.1 Paracoccaceae bacterium | reverse complement strand
CAGCACCGCGCACAGATAATATCCGGCGGGGAAGGTGAAGGCCCATGGGCCAACCTCCAGATTAAACCGCGCGGACATTTCCAGCCCGAACAGATGCGGCGAGGTTGGGCCATCGCCTAGGAAAATCTGCGGGTCATTGGCATAAACCTGCAGGCCGGTTTCCCCGTTGGTCAGCGGTGTCAGCACCGAATAGGCCAAACGATAAGACATTTCCGCAAAGGCCAGCGTCAGGATCGAGAAGTAAATCCCCGACCGACGCAGGCTGATGTATCCGATCAGCACCGCAAACAGCGCCGATACCAGAACCGCCAGCAGCAGCGCAGGAACAATGTTATACCCCAGCAGTTTGAACATCCAAACCGAGGCATAGGACCCCACCCCCAAGAAGGCCGCGTGGCCAAAGGACAGGTATCCGGTCAGGCCAAACAGGATGTTAAACCCAATGGCAAAGATCCCAAAGATCACAAAACGCTGCATCAAGTCGGGATAGCCGCCGTTAAAAAACGCCAATTCCGAATTGGTTGGAAACAGGTTCAGGATGATTGGTGCGAACAGCGCCAGAACCGCAACGGCGATTAACAGCTGGCTGTCTTTTTTTCCCAGTCCAAACATGTGATTATTCCTCCATCACGCCTTTGCGGCCCATCAGGCCACGCGGACGGGTCAACAAGATGATAATGGCGACAAGATAGATCACGATCTGGTCCAGCCCTTGGATCATCTTTTCGGTGAACGTGCCGCCGACGTGTAAAAATTCTACGATATAGCCCTTGAAGGTGCTGTTGGATGCAAAGCTTTCCAAAACGCCCAGCAAGAAACCCGCGGCCACGGCGCCCGGCAGGCTGCCCATGCCGCCCACAACAACCACAACGAAGCTGAGGACCAGAAAATCCATACCCATGTGATAATTGGGCGAGTTAATCGGCGCATACATCACGCCCGCCAGACCAGCTACCGCGGCGGCGATCCCGAACATAATGGTGAAGCGTTTGTCGATGTTGATCCCGAGCAGACCCACGGTTTCGCGATCCGCCATGCCAGCGCGCACAACCATCCCAAAGGTGGTGAATTGCAAGAACGCAAAGACCGCGCCAATGATGACCCCAGCAAAACCGAAATAGACCAAGCGCCAGTAGGGGTAGATGATTGCATTGGGATCAAATCCCAAAAGAACGCCAAAATCAAAGCTGCCGCGGAAGGCTTCGGGTGCGGGGGTTTGAATTGGGTTTGCGCCAAAATTTGCCTTGACGATTTCCTGCAGCACGATAGCCAAGCCAAAGGTCACAAGGATCTGATCAGCATGGGCGCGTTTGTAGAAATGTTTGATCAAACCGCGTTCCATGATGTATCCAACCGCGATCATAATCGGGATGGAAAACAAAATGGCCAAAGGCACAGACCAGTCAATAATCGCACCGCCCAAATCGGGGCCAAACCAGCTTTCGAGATAGGGAGTTTCCACTTTCAAAGGACGACCAAGAAAGTCTTTTTGCGTTGGGTCTTCGGTCACAAATGACAGCCCAAAAATCCGCTGCAAGGTGACGGCGCAGAAGGCCCCGATCATAAACAGCGCCCCATGGGCGAAATTGACAACCCCAAGGGTCCCAAAAATAAGTGTAAGCCCAAGCGCAATCAGCGCATAGGCCGAGCCTTTATCCAGCCCGTTTAGAATTTGTAAGATAACGGCGTCCATTGTTCCCACCTGCTGTCTGTGCGGCACAGGCCGCCCGTGTCAGACGCGCGATGCGCGCCAGTCGGGCGGCAGATGCGGTGCCACGCCCCGGGTGGGGCGTGGCGCAGTTTTGTTGATTTGCGCGGATTATGCGCCGGCGTTGCAGCTGCCCAACGATGCGTCGTCGCCACCAAACATTGGGTGGTTCGCGGCATATTCGACCTGCGCACGTGGGGTTGTTTCCACGATTTCCAGCGTGTCGTATTGGTTGGATGGGTTTTCTTTCCCTTTCATGACCAACACGTCTTTGAAACACTGGTGATCTTCGGCACGATACAGCGTTGGGCCATTGCCCATACCGTCGAATTCGAACCCTTCCAGAGCTTCGGCAACCGCACATGGGTTGAAGCTGCCCGCGCGTGCAACCGCATCTGCATAAAGCAGTGTCTGAACATAGCAAGTATGTGCCGAGTTGCTGGGTGGACGGCCATATTTTTCGCCAAAGGATTTGACAAAGGCCTGGGTGCCAGCATCCTGAAGCTGCCAGTTCCAGTTCATCGAACCGTAAACGCCTTCCACGTTCGAACCTGCACCAGCTGCCATCAATTCAGAATACAGCGGCACAACGATTTCAAACTGTTTGCCGTTCACCATCTTGTCGCGCAGGCCAAACTGAACGGCCTGTGTCAGCGAGTTGATCATGTTCCCGCCGTAGTGGTTCAGAACCAGAACATCAGCGCCCGAGTTCAGAACGGGTGCGATATAGGACGAGAAATCGGTCGACGCCAGCGGCGTCAGAACGTTGTTCACAGTCTGCCAACCCATCGCTTCGGTCGCGGCCTGGATGGATTCTTGCTGTGTCCAACCCCAGGTATAGTCTGCGGTCAGGTGATAGGCGCGGCGCTCTTTGCCGTATGCGTTGGCCAAAACAGGGGCCAGCGCAGCACCGGACATATAGGCGTTAAAGAAATGACGGAAGCCATTTGCTTTGCGGTCTTTACCGGTGGTGTCGTTCGAGTGAGTCAGGCCCGCCATAAAGATGATGCCGGCTTCTTGGCACAGGCCCTGAACGGCCACAGCCACACCCGAGGACGAGCCGCCGTTGATCATCACAACGCCGTCTTTTTCGATCATGGATTTTGCCGATGCGCGCGCTGCGTCAGATTTGGTCTGTGTATCGCCAGTGACAAATTCAACTTTCTTGCCCAGAACGCCATTGCCGCCCAGTGCTTTCGAGCTGAAGGTGTTCAGCATGCCGCCGTCACCCATGCCGTTGATATGCTCAACCGCCAGCTCCTGTGCGCGCAGCTCGTCCAGGCCTTCATCGGCATAGGGGCCGGTTTGTGGCACGTTAAAGCCGAATTTCACGGTCGATCCGGTTGGTTCATTGGTGAACGCAGCTGCGGATGATCCGGTGAAGATCGTAGGCATGGCAAGGCCAGCGCCGGCGATGGCACTGTTCTTCATCATACCACGACGTGTGATCAATGATTTGGTCATTCTTATCCTCCCAATACGTGGATTGCGCCGGTGTGGGTTTGTTGTTGGCCCTTTGGCGCGCATATAAATATGCAAGTTCATTATCAGGGCAGGATGGAAAATTGCGCAACAAGCCATTTCTTTGAAAGAATAATTTTGTAAATTTATGAAAAATGGACGTTGCGTCATTTGTAAATTTTTGTAAACTGTGGCGACAGGGGGTTGATTTGATGCAGAAAAAACCTAACGCCGCAGATGGGCCGGTTGGCGATCGGATCCGGGTAAAACGGTTGTCTTTGGGCATAAGACAAGCGGATTTGGCGAAGGCTGTTGGAATATCGGCCCCGTATTTAAACCTTATCGAGCATGGCCGGCGCAGAATCGCGGGGCGGTTGTTGCGCGATCTGGCCCAAGCTTTGGGGGTTGAGCCGGCCCATCTGACACAATCGGCCGAAACATCTGTTATTGCGGCGCTGCGTCAAGCGGCGGTTGTCCCCTTTGCTGGGGCAATTCAAACAGAGCCAGCTGAACAATTTGCGGGGCGGTTTCCGGGGTGGGCGGCGCTGATGATACAGGCGGCCGAACATGGCGGGGCGCTGGAGCAGCGTGTGGCTGCCCTGTCTGATCGGGTAATGCACGATCCGCAATTGGCCGAGGCGCTGCATGATGTTTTGGATGCGGTCACGGCCATTCGATCCACAGCCACAATTTTGGCCGAAGAGCAGGATATTGATCCCAGTTGGCGCAATCGATTTACCCGCAACGTGTTTGAGGATGCAACGCGCCTGTCAAACACAGCACAAGGTGTGGTGGAATATTTGCGCACAGGATCCGCACATGCCGGATCGCAGGCCATTTCTGATTTGGATCGGGTGAATGTGGTCATGCGTCAGATGGGGTATGATTTTCAACTGTTGGACGAAAAAGGCCCAAGCGCTGTTGCAGATCTGGTCAATCAGGCTGATTTGCAGGATCATCCGGCCGCGCGCCAGCTTTTGCAGGCTCATTTGATGCAGCTTGCACAGGATGCTGTGGCCTTGCCGTATCAGCGGTTACAGGGTGTGACGGCGGATGCGCAGTCCATCATGGATTTTCAGGCGCAACACGCGGTGCCATGGGACAGATTAATGCGGCGCTTGGCCTTTGCGCCGGCGCGGGCGGATGCGCCCATGTTTGGGTATGTGGCCTGTGACATATCGGGCGGGTTTATGCCGCGCAAAGATACAGATTTGTTGCAATTACCCCGGGCCGGTGCGGGCTGTGCCATGCTGCCGCTGTATCAATCGTTTTTGCAACCAATGCGCCCCTTGCAGATGTCCATTGCCAACATCTCAGCCCCGATGCAGCGCATAGAGACTCTCTCTTTTGCTGCCTATGAGGGGCCGGTGCGTCCCGGGGCGCCGGCGCAATTGCGCGCGCATATGCTGTATTGGGCGGATCATGGCGCCGCAAATGCCGATATATTGCACGTTGGAATGTCCTGCAGATTGTGCCCTGCACCAGATTGCCCGGCGCGGCGGATTACTTCACCCTTGGCGGGGGCGTGAATCTTTGCTTAACTGATCTTTATAACAAACGGGCAAACCCGTGCTGCGATCTTGGGAGGGATGGCAATGACAGATGCGCAAATGGACGTTGGGGCCAGCCGTGCGCCAACGGCAGCATCACAGCGATCGGTATTAATCATCGAGGATGAGGCCAATATCATTGAGGCCCTTAAATTCATTCTGTCGCGTGAAGGCTGGCAGGTGTTTACCCATTCAAACGGGCATGATGCTTTTGATGCAATCCAGCGCCATCAACCCGATGCGGTGATATTGGATGTGATGCTGCCCGGGCGCAGCGGGTATGATATTTTGCGTGATCTGCGCGCAGAACCTGGGCTGGCGGATTTGCCTGTGCTGATGTTGACCGCGCGCGGGCAAAGCAAAGATCAGGATATGGCGCAGTCTTTGGGGGCAAATCTGTTTATGACCAAGCCCTTTGCCAATGCGCAAATTCTGGATGCATTAAAACAGTTGGTTGGCGGATGATCCGTCCCCGTGGCCCATCCGTCTTCTTGGAACGGCGCATTTACCGTATGCGCCGCAAATTGGACGCGCTGCGCTTGATGCCGTTGTTGGCGGGGATATTGTTTTTGATTCCTTTATTCATTCAGCCAGATTTTGGCGCTGCGTCTGGCGCCACTTCGCGGGTCATGATTTATGTGTTTCTTGTTTGGGCGGGGCTGATTGTGATGCTGGGGGCTTTGTTACATCAGCTGCGCCCCTATTTGCGCAGTGGCGGGCTTGATTTGCCGCTAGAGGCCCAGATGGCATCGCCAGCTTCGGAAAAGGAGCGCGCGCCATTTTAAACCTGCTTATCTTTGCATCACTTTTATATGTGCTGTTCTTATTTTCTGTGGCGTTTTGGGCCGAACGATTGCCCGCCCACGCAAAGGCGCGTTGGTTCAATCTGCCCATTATTTATACGCTGTCGTTGTCTGTTTATTGCACAGCTTGGACGTTCTATGGCGCCGTTGGCTATGCCGCGCGGTCGGGTTTGGAATTCTTGACGATCTATTTGGGTCCCAGTCTGATCATGTTCGCCTGGTGGTGGAGCCTGCGCAAACTGGTGCGCGTTGGCCGCAGTCAGAAAATTACATCTGTGGCGGACCTGATCTCCTCTCGTTTTGGAAAATCGAATACATTGGCGGTGTTGGTGACGGTTTTGGCGGTGATTGGCACCACGCCCTATATCGCGCTGCAATTGCAATCGGTGACATTGTCATTCGCGGCCTTTGCAAAGGCAGATGCGCAGGTGGATATGTTGGGCAACACAGGATCCATTGCTCTGGCTGTTGCAGTGGGTCTTGCCTTTTTCACGGTGCTGTTTGGGACACGCAATTTGGATGTGAATGAACGCCATTCGGGCGTTGTCATGGCCATCGCGGTTGAGGCCGTGGTGAAATTGCTGGCCCTGCTTGCGGTGGGCGTTTTTGTAATTTGGGGCCTAAATGGTGGTGTCAGCAGCAGTTTGCAGGTGATTGATGCCTCGCCCATTGGGCGCCAGCCGATTGTGCCTGCGCGCTGGATTGGGCTGACATTATTGGCGGCGGCGGCATTTTTATCCTTGCCGCGTATGTTTCAGGTTTTGGTGGTTGAAAACCAAAATGAGGAACACCTGCTGACAGCGTCTTGGGCCTTTCCGGCCTATTTGATGTTGATGTCATTGTTCGTGGTGCCAATTGCGGCGACCGGCCTGAAATATATGCCCGCGGGGGCAAATCCGGATTTGTTTGTTCTGACCTTGCCTTTGTCTCAGGGGCATGAAGGGCTGGCCCTTTTGGCGTATTTGGGGGGGTTCTCATCGGCCACATCCATGGTAATTGTGGCGGCAATTGCTGTATCGACCATGGTGTCAAACCACATCATTACCCCGCTTTGGCTGCGCGCGGGCGGGGGTGGGGCGCATATTTCGGGTGATATTCGCGTGGTGATTTTGCGTTCGCGGCGGCTGTCGATTACTGGTGTCGTTCTGTTGGGGTATTTATATTATCACTTTTCCTCTGGCACATCGGCCCTGGCGGCGATTGGGTTGGTGTCATTTGCAGGTATTGCACAGGTGATGCCGGCCATGTTGGGCGGGCTGTTTTGGCGCGGGGCCACACGCAGCGGTGCCTTGGCTGGTGTAAGCATTGGGGCCTTGGTCTGGCTGTATTGTCTATTCTTGCCCAGCTTTGGCAGCTCGGTTCTGATGCCAGATCAGTTGCTGGCCAATGGTCCATTTGGGATCAGCTGGCTGCGCCCCCATGCGCTGTTTGGGGTTGTTGGGTTCGATCCGCTGATTCATGCGGTGTTTTGGTCCCTTCTGCTGAACACGGGATCTTTTGTTATTATATCCTTGATCAGCTTCCCATCCCCTGTTGAACGTCTGCAAGGCGCGCAATTTGTGAATGTCTTTGATCATTCAGATGCCCCCCGCGGGTGGCAGGGCCAAACTGCCCAGACCGAGGATCTGCTGATCATGGCGCAGCGGATTTTGGGCGCGCCACAGGCACAGGCGCTGTTTTCATCTGCGGCGCAGGCGCAGGGGTTGGATGGCTATTTACCAGACCCCACCCCGGATTTTCTGCGCCAATTGGAACGTGAATTGTCTGGCACGGTTGGGGCCGCAACCGCCCATGCGATGATTGGGCAGATCACCGGCGGGGTCAGCGTGTCTGTGCAGGACTTGATGGCCGTAGCGGATGAAACTGCGCAGATGATGGAATATTCCAGTCAATTAGAGCGTCAATCAGCCGAGCTGACACGCACGGCAACGCAGCTGCGCGCGGCAAATGATAAGCTGACCCAGCTGTCTGTGCAAAAAGATGCGTTCCTCAGCCAAGTCAGCCACGAGCTACGTACCCCAATGACGTCGATCCGTGCGTTTTCCGAAATCCTGCGCGATGGGGCCGATTTGCCGCCCGAAGCGCGGGCCAAATATTCAAGCATTATCAATGAAGAGGCACAGCGCCTGACCCGGCTATTGGATGATCTGCTGGATCTGAGCGTGCTAGAAAGCGGCACGGTCCAGTTGAACCTGCGCAGTGGGGCGCTGAAGGATGTGGTGGATGCCGCCACCCAATCAGCCTTGGCTGGGCAGGCCGATTTGGCCGTAAAGGTGCATTTTATTCCCCCACATATGAAGGCAATGCGCCTGCACACCGATCTGGATCGTCTGGGGCAGGTATTTATCAATCTGATTGCCAATGCGCGGAAATATTGTGATGCAGACACCCCCCAACTTATAATTACCGCCCAGCTGCGCGGCGCTTTTGTGCAGATTGATTTTGCTGACAATGGCAGTGGTGTGCCGCGCGATGCGCAGGATGTGATTTTCGAAAAATTTGCCCGCCTTAGCGATCAAAAGGCCGGTGGGGCGGGCTTAGGTCTTGCGATTTGCCGTGAAATTGTGGAACGTCTGGGGGGTGCGATTTCCTATGTCCCGGGCGGGCAGGGGGCGCAGTTTCGTGTTTCATTACCCATTCGGGCCCCCAAATTATAAAGGTTATTTATGGACAGCTTGGTGTTAATTCTGGCCGCAGTGGCGATCGGCCTTGGCGGGTTGGTCTGGGCGCAGCGGCGTGGGGGGCTAAAGCTGCAAAAAGATTTGCAAGCCAGCGCCGATGCGCGCCGCGCGGCCGAAGGCGCGCTGCATCTTGCGCAGCTGCAATTGGCCGAGGCAACCGCCACACAAACCAGCCTGCGCGAGGCACAGGCCGCGGCCGATCTGCGCCATGCTGAATTGCAACGTGACCTGACCGAAAAAACCGCAAAATTGGCCCAGTTCGAGGCAGAATTGCGCGCCGAACGCCAGCATAGTGCCGAAAAGCTGCAACAGCTGCGCGATATGCGCGACCAAATGCAGGTGCAGTTTCAATCCATGGCGCAAGAGGCACTGAAGCAGCAAGGGGAAAGTTTTTCGAAAACCAATCTGGAACGGCTCGAGGCGGTTTTGTCCCCTCTGCGCGAACATGTCGGACATTTTGAAAAAGAACTGAAATCGGTTCATGAAAACACATTGAAGGACCGCGCGGCCCTGCGCGCCGAAATTGCACAGCTGACCAAACGATCCGAAGAAATCAGCCATGAAGCCACCGCATTGACCCGCGCCTTGAAAGGGGACAGGCAAAAGCAGGGCGCCTGGGGTGAGATGGTGTTGGAAAGCATTCTGGAACGGTCTGGCCTGCGCGAAGGCGATGAATACCAGGTGCAGGCCCATCGCAGCGGGGATGACGGGCAACGCTTGCGTCCGGATGTGGTTGTACATCTGCCGGGCAAAAAATCGCTTGTGATCGACAGCAAAGTATCGCTTGGCGCCTATGTTGATGCGCTGGATGCCGAAGATGACGGGGTGGCCATGGCTGCGCGCAAACGCCATGCGGCGGCGCTGCGGGCGCATGTGATGGGGTTGTCCAAAAAATCCTATCACCTGGCTGAAGATGTTTCTGTGGATTACGTCATCATGTTTGTGCCAATCGAAGGCGCCCTGTCTGAGGCCCTGCGCGAAGACCCCAAATTGACGGAAGAGGCCCTGAAGCATCACATCACAATTGCCACCCCCACAACCTTAATGATGGCCCTGCGCACCGTTGCCCATGTTTGGGCGGTCGAGCGGCGCAATGAAAACGCCGAAAAAATCGCGCAGCGGGCTGAACATTTATACAATAAAGTCGCCAGTTTCGTTGAAAATATGCACAATCTGGGCCAGCGGTTAAATCAGGCCCGCGACAGTTATGACACGGCCTTGGGGCAGTTGGCGCAGGGGCGCGGGAATGTGCTCAGCCAGGTGGATAAATTGCGCACGCTGGGGGCTGTACGGGGGAAACCCATGAAGATCGATTTTGATGATGATGAATTGGACGATGATTTGCTGCCGCCGAATGACACCCCTGCCTTGCCACAGGGGGAATAACAGCGCGTTTCGCGCATTGCCCCTGCGCGGCAGATGTGGCACAACAAGGGCAGTATAATCAAAACCACGAAAGAGCATCCCCGCCATGAGTGATTTTTCCGCCCGTCGCCGTAATATGGTTGATACCCAAATCCGCCCATCTGATGTGACAAAATTCCCTGTGATTTCGGCCATGCTGTCCGTCGCGCGCGAGGCTTTCGTGCCCCGTGCCAAACGCGAAGCGGCCTATATTGGGGATACGATGGATTTGGGCGCAGGCCGGATTTTACTGGATGCGCGGGTGTTTGCGAAAATGTTGGATGCAGTGAATGTGCAGCCTAATGAAATGGTTCTGCATATTGGGGCAGGCATGGGCTATGGCCCCGCGGTTTTGGCACAATTGGCCGAAGCCGTTGTCGCCGTGGAAGAGGATGACACCCTTGCCAGCGAAGCCCAAACCGCACTGTCGGATCAAAATGCAGATGCTGTTGCTCTGCACACCGGCCCATTGGCCGATGGCGCCGCGGCCTTTGGTCCCTATGATGTGATGATCCTTGAAGGCGGCGTCGAGGTTATGCCCGATGCGCTGATCGCACAAATAAAAGAAGGTGGGCGCATCTGCGCCATCTTTATGCACGGGGCCTTGGGGGTTGTGCGCATAGGGTATAAATTGGACGGGGCCATGGTCTGGCGCGATGTGTTCAACGCGGCCGCGCCAGTTCTGCCTGGATTTGCTGCCGTTCCGGAATTCGCGCTTTAATCAACACGGGGTAAAGGGTTTATCAATGAAACGAGTATCGCTTTTAAAGCCTCTGAAAACCACTGTGATGGGCCTGGCATTGGGTGGGATGCTGGCGGGTCCCTCTGTTGGATTTGCCGAAACCCTGAACGAAGCCCTGACCGCCGCGTATAATCATTCGGGGCTGATCCAACAAAACCGCGCGCTGCTGCGCGCCGCGGATGAGGATGTGGCCATCGCTGCCGCCGCCTTGCGTCCCATCATAAATTGGTCAATTGCCGCGGGACGGGAATTTGGTAAGGCGACGACGCGAAGCGTTTTGGATGGGTCCTACAACACGCGATATAACACCAGCGATACTGTCTCTGCCGGCCTGTCATTCGAATGGTTGCTGTTTGATGGCGGTGTTCAGGCCAAACTGCGTGATGTTCAAAAACAGGTCGTTTTAGCCACACGCCAAGATTTGATTTTGGCTGAACAGCAGATTTTGGGATCGGCGGTTTCGGCCTATCTGTCGGTGTCACAGGATGAACAAATCGTTGCGATCCGTGAAAACAATGTGGCCCTAATCAAAGAGGAGCTGCGCGCCGCACAGGATCGTTTCGAAGTGGGCGAAATCACCCGCACCGATGTTGCGCTGGCCGAGGCGCGATTGGCCGCTGCACAGGCGGCTTTGGCCGCGGCCGAAGGGCAGCTGACAGCCTCGCGCGAGGAATACCGCGCGGTCGTCGGCCATTACCCCAAGGGATTGGTGCGTCCCGCAACTGTGCCAGCTGGCATCACGCAATTGGTTGACATGGAAGATGTCGCCATGCGCACCCACCCGCAAATGCGCAAATTGCAGCATCAGGTGGCAGCTGCCGATTTAACTGTGGTTGCGGCGAAACGGGCCAAGGTGCCGCGTTTGGGCCTGTCAGCTGATTATGGGTTTAATGACACATTGGATTCGCCACTGAAAAGCAAAGGCGGATCAGTGGCGCTGGGCATCAGCAGCACGCTGTATCGTGGGGGGGAAATCCCCGCGCGGTTGCGTCAGGCCATCGCACGGCGCGATGCGGCCCGGGCGCAGCTGATCCCAACGCGGGATATCCTGCGCCAAAACGTTGCCAGCGCCTATGCCAGCCTGCGCGTGGCGCAATTGGCCAAACGGGCCTCTGAAGATCAGATTAAAGCCGCGCAAATCGCATTTGAAGGTCTGCGCGAAGAAGCCAAATTGGGCGCCCGGACCACGCTGGATGTGCTGAATGCCGAACAAGAGCTTCTGAACGCCCGAGCAGGATTGATCCAAGCGGTCACACAGGAATATTTGGCCGCCTATGGCATCTTGTCCGCCGCTGGCCAGTTAACGGCAAAGCGTCTGGGCCTGCCGGTGCCGGAATATGATCCCGCGGCGCAGCCCAAGCAATCCCCATCGATCCCTGGGCTGGATGAGCTGCTGACGAAATTGGGCCAAAAACCGCAGTAGGTGCAATATGACCGATAAGAACTCTGATCAGCCACTGCGCCTTGCGGCGGCCCAAATCGTCCGAACAGGTCCGGAAGTGCAAAAAGCACGTATGGCCCCGCTGATGGCCAAGCTGGACGAATTAGAGGCGTTGGTCCACGCGCGAACCCATGAAAAGGTTGACGCATCCACAGACGCAACAGATTTGGCCGCGATGATTGCGGCAGAGGTTCAAAAGCAACTGGAACAAACGCTGCCAGATTTGATCACAGAGGCTGTTCGTCATGAAGTGGCCCGTTTAATGGCGGGTCAACCTGATCCTGTTAAAGGATCGTAAAACAAAAAAGCCGGGCATTGCCCGGCTTTTTTGTGGTGTTCGTGAATGGAAATCAGGCGGCCTCTGCTGCGCCCATGGCGGCATGGCGGCGTTCGCTTTCTTCGCGGGATAGGGCC
This sequence comes from Paracoccaceae bacterium, assembly GCA_023260835.1. Classification (GTDB taxonomy): domain Bacteria; phylum Pseudomonadota; class Alphaproteobacteria; order Rhodobacterales; family Rhodobacteraceae; genus JALQTR01. Next base: position 6,364 of record JALQTR010000058.1, on the reverse strand, counting down.
ACGGATGTGCGTACGCCCTTGGCGACAAATTCCATCAGCCCCTTGACCACACGTTCATTTGGGTCGATCCCGGCGCAGGACAGGACCTCACGTCCGTCGCGCGAACGCGCCCAGCGGGCGATCTGTTCGGGACCATTGCCATATTTTTTATCATCGGCGATGGCATCATCCAGCGCTGCCAGTACAACGGCAGCAAAAAGTTTACGGGCGCGGTTGCCTTGTTCATTATTGAAAGCTGACCCATCAACGAAATCTCGCATCTCGTCGTCCTTTATTCTTGCTCTTGCATTTTGTGCATGTCGCGCCTTATGACGCGTTTTTACTGATTCGGATAGCCTGTTAATGCAATGCACCTATGCGCCTGATGCATGGCTTGGCTGATCCACGCATGGGCTGATCCATCTTGTCAGCCCATCCAAGGCTGGATATATGCAGACCTAACGATTTTTCAATATTGGCAGGACCAAAGAAATGGCAAAGATTAACGGCAATGAAATTCGCCCAGGCAATGTTCTGGAACATAATGGTGGCCTGTGGGCCGCTGTTAAAGTGGATCACGTAAAACCCGGTAAAGGCGGCGCCTTTGCGCAGGTTGAACTGCGCAACCTGCGCAATGGCAGCAAACTGAACGAACGGTTTCGCAGCGCCGATAAGGTGGAACGCGTGCGGCTAGAACAAAAGGACCAGCAATTCTTGTATGAAACAGACGGGATGCTGGTGTTCATGGATGCGGAAACGTATGAACAAATTGAACTGCCTGCGGATTTGTTGGGCGATCGTCGCCCATTTTTGCAAGATGGCATGACGATTGTCGTCGAATTCCATGAATCCGAGGCGTTGAACGCAACACTGCCACAAAAAGTGACCTGCACCATTGTAGAGACAGAGCCAGTGGTCAAAGGTCAAACTGCGGCCAACAGCTTTAAGCCTGCAATCTTGGATAATGGGGTCAAGGTTATGGTGCCCCCCTTTGTTGGTCAGGATGAACAGATCATCGTGAACACCGAAACCATGGAATACAGCGAACGCGCCTAATTTTATATCGGGCTATTTATCCCGCCCTTGGGTTCCCCCAGGGGCGGTTTTTTTATGCCTGTTCCCAATTTGCGGCGCTGCTGCCGGATTCGGTGGCGGGGCGCATCCATTTCATGTCTGTGCGCCCAACGCGCAGTGGGGGATATAACCGATAGGCTGGCCCCCAGGATGTGTGTTCGATATCCGCGCTGTAATCATCCTGCCGTGGCGGTGTCAGCGTTTGTGCCTGCCCTGCAAACCCTTGTCCCATGTCCCACAGCAGCGCCCCTGTGCGCGCCAGTGACAGGCTGGCCGATTGCGGCTTGCCATTTTGGTGCAGGCTGTGCAGCGCCGTCAGCGCGGCGGCGGCGGCGAAATATCCGGTTGCATGATCCAGCGCCTGAACTGGCAGGGGGGTGGGGCGATCCTTGCCAAAGGCGATCATCCCGTGATGGGCGATCCCCGTTGCCATTTGCACCAAGCTGTCGAACCCGCGCCTTTGGGCGAAGGGGCCACAGAACCCATAGGCGCTGATTGAAATATCGATCAACGCGGGATTTAGTTTGCGCCGCGTTGCGGCATCCAATCCCAAATTGGCCAAGGCCCCGGGGCGCAATCCATGCACCAGCACATCCGCGGATTGCAGCAGGGTTTTGAGTTGGGCGACTCCGCCGGATGTTTTCAGATCCAATGTGGCGCAGGATTTGCCCAAGGTCACATCGGGCAAAACGCCGGCTTCATCCCAGCCGGGCGGATCGATGCGTAAAACATCTGCGCCAAACCCCGCCAAAGTGCGTGTGGCCACGGGGCCGGCAATGACTCGTGTCAGGTCCAAAACACGCAGGCCTTTCAGCGGGGCATCTTCAGAAAATGCCAATGCTTGTCGCGCGGGGGCTGCATCATGTGTTTGCCATTCAATCAACGGCGCGGCCATCAATGCCTGCCCAGCGGGGCTGGCATCCCATGTGGCTTTGTCCCGCATGGCTGCGGCGGATCCGCCTGCGGTGGTGACTACGCGGTCCACCCATTCGGCAGGATGGTTCAGCAAAACCTGTGCGACCTGATCGCGCGGTGCCCCATGTGCCAAACCAAGCGCCCGCAATGCCGCGGCCTTGTGATGCGGTAAATTTGTGTGCAGGCGCACCCAGCCATCGGCGCACGGGTAATCCCCAGCAATATCATCCCACAGCGGTGGAATGGTCCACCCGATTGGGGCAATGGATTTGTCAAACCAAAGCGACGCAAGCCGCGCATCGATTGTAACGCTGTCATTGGGGCGCCCCATCAGCGCGGCCAAGGCGGCGCCCACGCAGGATAAACTATCGCAGGCCATTTGCGTCACGGCAAAGGCACTGCCCCATGTTTCATTGTTTTGGATCACCGCGTTGGGACAGGTGCCAAAGGCGGCTGTTACATCCGGATGCATCATCAGATGTCCTTATGTTGCGTCACGTTCAGGATGCGGGCCGGCCCTACGCGCATATCTTCGGCAATGCGATCAAACCGAACATAGGCCAATGCGCTTTTGTCATGGGATGTGGTGATGATGCCCACCTCTTTGTCGCCCGAGGTTATGGGCGTTCCGGCGGCAATGGGCGCGTCCAATTCTACGCGGGCCAACCCTTTGCGCAGGTCGGTTTTGTGGTGCATTCGGGCGGTGACCTCTTGCCCGACATAGCAGCCCTTTTTGAAATCGACCCCGTTCAGACGATCAAACCCGTGTTCAAGAATGAAGCTGTCTGGCGAGAGTTCAGCCCCATAGTCCGGAATGATATGGGCAATACGCAGGGCCGTCCAATCGGTGCCATCATCCCCAGCCTTCGGCCCATAGGCCCGCCAGCCAAGCGCGGGATGCCGCGGATCGGGCAGGGCACCGGCGGGTGCGGATCCTGTCCCGCGTGCAACGGTTATGTCTGTTTCCAGTAACTTGAGGGGTTTGCGTAGGATATACATCCGCAGTCGCGCCGCGACCATATCGGCCAGTGCAGTGGGAAGATCGATCAGGATATCCCCATCATCTGCTTTCAAAAAGAAATCCGCCAGATATTTGCCCTGCGGCGTCAGCAGGGCCGCATAGACCAGCCCATCCGCGACACCGGTCACATCATTGGTGACAAGGGATTGCAAAAACTCAGCCGCGCCATCGCCCTGCAGTCGTAAAATTTTGCGCGATCCATCCATGATTTGATCCTTTGCCTGTGGCGCTGCGCGTAACACTGTGCCTATATTTGGGCGGTTATCAAAGGAATTGCAATGCGCGCACCGGTGACAGTCATCATCCCATGTTTAAATTCTGCGCATCAGATCGTGCCGCTGGCGGGGCAGCTTTACGATGGGGTATCGGCCGGCGTGATTTCGCGGCTGATTTTGGCGGATGGCGGTTCACAAGATGATACGCGCGATTTGGCGAATGAATTGGGCGCAAAGTTCATCCAGACCGCCCCGGGGCGGGGCGTTCAATTGGCGGCGGCCTGCGCACAGGTGCACAGCGACTGGCTGCTGATCCTGCACGCCGACAGCTGCCTGCCTGATGGATGGATCGATGCGGTGAAAAAGGCGCTGCGCGATCCCGGCTTTGCCCATTATTTTGATCTGCGATTTGATGCGCAGGGGATTGCACCGCGGTGGACTGCGGGGTGGGCCAATCTGCGCAGTCGGATCTTTGGTCTGCCCTATGGCGATCAGGGCCTGTTGATTCATCACCGCCTGTATCGGCAGGTGGGGGGATATCCTGACATGCCATTGATGGAGGACGTCGCGCTGGCCCGCCGCCTGCGCGGGCATCTGCACCCGTTGGGCGCGGCCCTTACCACATCTGCGGCGGCGTATTTGCGCCATGGGTGGCTGCGGCGCGGGGCAGCGAATTTGTGGCGATTGATCCGGTTTTTGCTGGGCGCGGATCCGGTCAAATTGGTTCGGAAATATTAGCATATCAGCGGCAAAAGCCCAATTCCCGGGCTGGACCTTGGCGGCGGCTGGCCCTATAAGGTGGCGCATGAAACGGGTCACAGTGCATATCATACGAATTAGCACCGCAGGTGCGTAAAGCCGCGCCTGCTGTTATGACCCTGCGCGCCGCCTTGCATTTGGCGACAAACCCGCGCAAAACCCTCAAAACACCATTGCAGATGATTGCCCGCCGTTGATTTTTGGCCCGGCAATACCCCGCCCGAAAAGGAACGCTGAGATGAGCGCCGATTACAAAAACAGCCTTGAATTGCCCCAAACCGACTTCCCCATGCGCGCCGGCCTGCCCACGCGTGAGCCGCAGTGGCTGCAGCGTTGGGCCGATATGGATATTTACGCCCAGCTGCGCGAAAAGGCCAAGGATGGCAGCCGCAAACCCTTTACCCTGCATGACGGCCCCCCCTATGCCAACGGGCATTTGCACATTGGCCATGCGCTGAACAAAATCCTGAAAGATTTCATCGTCCGCAGCCAGCAAATGCTGGGCCGCGATGCGCGCTACATCCCCGGTTGGGATTGCCACGGCCTGCCAATCGAATGGAAAATCGAAGAGCAATACCGCGCCAAAGGCAAAAGCAAAGATGAGGTGCCAATCATCGATTTCCGCCAAGAATGCCGCAAATTCGCCGAAGGCTGGATCGACGTGCAGCGCGATGAATTCAAACGGCTGGGCATCACAGGGACATGGGATAAACCCTATCTGACGATGGATTATCACGCTGAACGCGTGATTGCCGAGGAATTTATGAAATTCTTGATGAATGGCACGCTCTATCAAGGGTCAAAACCCGTGATGTGGTCGCCGGTGGAACAAACCGCCCTGGCCGAGGCCGAGGTCGAATACCACGACAAAGACAGCTTCACCATCTGGGTGAAATTCCCCGTCATCACCACAGGCGCCGATCTGGAGGGAGCCTTTGTGGTGATCTGGACCACCACCCCCTGGACCATCCCATCAAACAAAGCCGTGGTTTATGGCGCCGATTACGAATACGGCCTGTACGAAGTGACGGACACACCGGATGAGTGCTGGCTGAAGACGGGCGAACGTTACGTGCTGGCCGATAAACTGGCCGCGCAAACCTTCCAAAAGGCCCGCCTGGAAGAGGGTCAATGGACCCGCGTTCGCGCCGTTCCAACCGCTGAATTTGACGGGCTGGCCCTAGCGCACCCGCTGGCAGGGGCCGAAGGGTCGAATGGCGAATGGGATGATCCGCGTGATTTTCGCGCCGCGCCATTTGTCACCGATGATGAAGGCACCGGTTTCGTGCATTGCGCGCCCAGCCACGGGATGGAAGAATATGAACTTTACCGCGATCTGGGGATGCTAGATCAGGTCATCACCTATAACGTCAAGGATGATGGGGGGCTGCGCGATGATATGCCCTTCTTTGGCGGCACCTATATTCTGAACCGCAAGGGGAAAGAGGGGGACGCCAACGCGCGCATTATCGACAAACTGGCCGAAGTCGGCGGTCTGATGGCGCGTGGTAAAATCAAACACAGCTATCCGCATTCTTGGCGGTCCAAGGCGCCTGTGATTTATCGCAACACCCCGCAGTGGTTTGCCGCGATTGACCGCGTTGTGGGCGATGGGCAGGATGAGTATGGCGAAACGATCCGCCAGCGCGCGCTTACCTCGATCGACCAGTTGGTGCAATGGACGCCGCAAACGGGCCGTAACCGGCTGTATTCAATGATCGAGGCGCGCCCCGATTGGGTGCTGTCCCGGCAGCGCGCTTGGGGTGTGCCGTTGACCTGTTTCACCCGCAAGGATCGCCTGCCTACGGATGCGGATTTCCTGCTGCGTAACCCAGATGTGAATACCCGCATCGCCGCCGCGTTCGAGGCCGAAGGCGCCGATTGCTGGTACGCCGATGGCGCGAAAGAGCGGTTCTTGGGTGGCATCGTCAACCCCGATGAGTATAACCAAGTGTTCGATATTCTGGATGTGTGGTTCGATTCAGGGTCCACCCATGCCTTTGTTCTGCGCGACCGTGAAGACGGATCCGAAGATGGGCTGGCGGATCTGTATCTGGAAGGCACTGACCAGCATCGTGGGTGGTTCCATTCCTCCATGTTGCAGGCCTGCGGTACACGTGGGCGCGCGCCGTATCGCGGGGTGCTGACGCATGGGTTCACGCTGGATGCCAAGGGCAACAAAATGTCCAAATCGTTGGGCAATACCGTGGCGCCTGATCAGGTGATCAAACAATATGGCGCGGATATTCTGCGCCTGTGGGTGGCACAATCGGATTACACCGCTGATTTGCGGATTGGTGATGAAATCCTCAAAGGTGTGGCCGACAGTTACCGCCGGCTGCGCAACACCATGCGATATATTCTGGGCGCGCTGGCGCATTTCGATGCGCAAAAGGCGGTT
>JALQTR010000024.1 GCA_023260835.1 Paracoccaceae bacterium | reverse complement strand
AGCAGCATTGCGTACACCGCTTACTTTTGCGGCAACCGGCGATGCATGTTCTGTCAACTGAGGATCATACACATCCAAAGAGAGCGCAAACAGCCCGCGCAACGGCCCATTGTTGATTGGCAAGTTGGGGTGCAGATTTTTGCATGCGCGGTCTGAAAACCAGACATTACGAAAGGAAACCTGCCTTGGATTTTTGCCAATATGGAAAAAGTCATTAATGAAAACCGCTGACTTATCCAAAAGGGAATAGGCAAGACGTAGAGCCGCTTTTTGCTTTTCATGGCGAATACTTGATACAGAATAATCGCCGTGATCATATACTAACAATCGCCTATCTGCTGGATGCATATCATCGCTGCCCGCAAAACGGCCCTCCCAAAGCAGGACACAGGCTGCCACGTATTCTTGCTTCATCAGGTCGAAAAGCTTCACAAATCGCGGTATTTTATCGTCAAATGCATATCTATGATCCGGCAAATGCATAACATCTTTTGCGGCATCGGGCCATGCGCCCAAATCATTCAACGGATTTAAAAACAGGCGATGATCGAGCCGCCACTGATGAAACTGCTGTTCTTCGGCATTCTGTCCAATCGCGCCCCCTGATGGTTCAAAAACATCAGACCAGTCGGTTTGATCCAAATATACTGAAATATTACTCAGTTTTTGGACAAATTGAGCGACAACATCGGGCCTGCGTCCAGAATCCCAAATGGCATCCAAAGCAAGTGCATTTTCATAACTTTTTCTTGCCTGTGACAAAAATATAAATTGATACGAAGGATCGTGTAAAACTGAAGCATATGAGATCAGGCCATAACCCCGGTTCCCTGCAGCCATCGCAAAAGATGGAATAAGGGTCAGAGCTTCATCCCATGCAGCTATGGCGTCAATTGGCCGACCAACGGCAACCAAAGCATTGCCCAAATTGGTCAAAATCTGTGCGCGGCGAATAACATGTAGCTGACGAAATGCTTCAGATTTTTGGGCCGTCCTTAATGATAGGATTTCTTCTGTTGTTTCAGGTTGCAGCCATAGGTTTGGACTGTTTTTAATTTTTTTCAGCCCTGAAAATGCGTTTGCACGGAAATAATAAAGTTCAGGGATTGCATCTGAATCAGCCTGTTCCAGCGCCTTTTCAATTTCACAAATCGCCAAATGAAGCGCGGCCTCGTTTGCATCATCATTTGCTTTATCAACTTTATGCCCAAGTTCGGCGTAGTTACTCATTCCAATATCCAACCGTTAATTCACTTTGGTAAAAACACTTATTTTACAGGAACTCTAACAAAACGCACCAGATCTGAACAGATGGCGCTCGTTAAAGTTGCATCGCAAAACCCTGTCCTCACATCCCCGCCCAGGTTCGGATGCGATCCAACGCTTTGGCCATGCGGTCACGGCGGATGGGGGGGATGTCGATCTGCATTGCGCGCTGGAAGGCATCGACCAGCATGGGGCCTTTTTCGATCTGCGCGCTGACGTATCGCAATGAGTCTTGTACGGCCTCGGTGTTCACATCACGCTCTGTGCAATGCTCGACCGCCCATTCCAGATCATACAGCACTTCTTGCAGCTGGCGGGTGAACACCAGCTCCTCTGACCAATTTCCGCCAAAGGCAATATTTGACATTTTGCTTTCATAATCCATATGAGAACATAATAAGAACATTTACAGATTCGCAAGCCCGATCATGCACCCGTTTCGATCTCTTTACATTGATATGAACAGCTTCTTTGCCTCGGTCGAACAGCAAGAGGAGCCCGCCCTGCGCGGCCAACCCGTTGGCATCACCGCGATGGAGGGCAATGTGGGCTGTCTGGTCGCCGCCAGTTACGAAGCCAAAGCCAAGGGCGTGAAAACCACCATGAGCATCCGCGATGCCAAAGCCCTGTGCCCCGGGTTGATCCTGCGCCCCAGCCGGCATCGTTTATACGTGCGGTATAACCAGCGCATCGCGCAGATTTTCGACCAATATGCCGAATTGGAACGGGTGCGCAGCGTGGATGAATTTCAGATCGCTTTGGGCGGGTCCACCGCCACATTGGATGGCGCAACCCAGCTGGTGCATCGTTTGCGCGCGGCGCTGCGCAATGAAATTGGTCCGGCCATTCGCTTTTCCGCGGGACTGGGGTCCAATCATCTGTTGGCGAAAATCGCGGGCAAGTTGGAAAAACCCAATGGGCTGCAATGGTTGTCGCCCGATAATATGCCGCACCGGCTGGCACAGGTGCCGCTGGATGATTTGCCAGGCATTGCGCGCGGGGTTTTGCGCAAACTGAACGCGGCGGGGATTTATGACATCCCTGCCCTGCACAGGTTGGACCCGCGCCATGCGCGCAAGATTTGGAATTCGGTCGAGGGCGAGCGATTTGTCCGATCCCTGCAAGGCGAAAACATCCCCCTGCCCAAAACCACGCGCGGGGGGTATGGTAACAGCAAAATTCTGACGCCGGAAAACCGCAGCGTAAAGAACGCCTATTTGGTGTCGCGTTGGTTGGTGGAAAAGGCCACCGCGCGGCTGCGGCGCGATGGGTATACCGCGCGCGAATTTACCCTGTTTGTGCGGGTGATTGCCCCAAAATACCGCTGGGGCCGATCCATCCGCGCGCATTATTCACAAGACACGCAGCATTTTCTGGCCCTGAACCGCGCGCTGTGGCGGGACCTTTATGACACAGTGCACCCCCGCCGCATCCTGTCGATCGGGGTGCATTTGGGGGCAATCTTGCCATTGGCGGATCGCAATGCCGAAATGCTGATGCCATTGGACATGGCCAAACGCACATCGCGTGAACAGCTGTGCACGGTGATTGATCACATCAACCAACGCTATGGGCAGGGCACCGTGACTTACGGATTACATAAAACGCATTATGGCTTTTTTGACCGCGGATAGGGGGCAGGGCAAAACCACCTTGCCCTGCTGGGCCGTTTGGCCCAAAACAGGGGGTAGACATTGCCCGGGGGCCAATATGATCGCTGTTTTCATGGAAACACTGCCGTTTTTCGCGCTGATTGGGCTGGGGTATGTGACCGCTCGGATGGGGTTTTTCCCACCCGATGCGACCGCTTATTTGACGCGGTTTGTATTTTATTTCGCGCTATCGGCGATGATTTTTCGGTTTTCTGCCACGCTCAGCCTGTCTGATGTGTTCGATCCGGCGTTTATGCTGGCCTATTTGGGCGGCACCATGGCGGTCTATGTGATTGTGACGATCATTGCCCTGCTGCGCGGCACCGGCCCCGCCGAAGCCGCGGTCGAGGCGCAATGCGGCGCCATTGGCAACATCGGGTTTTTGGGCATCCCAATGCTGGCGATGATCATGGGTGAGGCCGCCGTGGGATATATCATTGCGGTTTTGACCGTGGATTTGGTGGTGTTCAGCAGCCTGATTGTGATCATCATCACCGCCGTGCGCACCGGCCATGTCAGCCTGCGGGCGCTTGGGGTGATCTTTTTGGGGGTGCTGAAGAACCCAATGATAGCATCGCTGTTGGCGGGGCTGGCGTGGTCACTGGGCGGGGTGCCAATGCCGGCACCGATGCTGTCGTTTGTGACCATTTTGGGCGCGGCGGCCACGCCGGGGGCCTTATTTGCGATTGGCGCATCACTGGCCAGCAAATCGGCAGAGCGCGTGCAGGTGGCGCTGTGGCTGTCCTGGGCGAAACTGATCATGCACCCGGCACTGGTTGCGGTGTTCGCGCTGTGGGTGTTTGATGTGCCGCCCTATGCGGCGGCGGTGATGATTGCGGCCTCGGCCCTGCCGGTGGCGGGGAACGTCTATATGCTGGCCGCGCATTACGGCGTGGCACCGCAGCGCGTATCAGCGGCGATTTTACTGTCGACCTCATTGGGGGTGATCACCGTGTCGTTGATCATTGCGCAGGTTCTGCCAATGGCGGGGCTGGCGGGGCAATAACGCTTGCCGCCGCTGGGCCGGTGCATTAGCCATGGGGGCAAAGCCAGAAACGCGAAAGGCCAAAGACAGATGCAAACCTTATCGACCAATAAATCATTCGGCGGCACGCAGGGCGTTTACAGCCATACGGCCAAATCCACCAATTGCGACATGACCTTTGGCCTGTTCCTGCCCGCCGAAGCCGCGAATGGGCCTGTGCCGGTGCTGTGGTATCTGTCGGGCCTGACCTGCACCCATGAAAACGCCATGACAAAGGCAGGCGCACAGGCCTGGGCCGCCGAACAGGGCATCGCGCTGGTTTTTCCCGACACCAGCCCTCGCGGCGAAGGCGTGGCCGATGATGATGCCTATGATCTGGGCCAAGGCGCCGGCTTCTACCTGAATGCCACACAGGACCCATGGGCCAGCCATTACCGTATGTGGGATTACATTGCCGATGATCTGCCCGCGCTTTTGGCCGCAGAATTCCCGCTGGACATGGACCGTCAGGCCATCACCGGCCATTCCATGGGCGGCCATGGCGCGCTGACGCTGACGATGGGCCTGCCCGGACGGTTCCGATCCGTCAGCGCGTTTTCCCCCATCTGCAACCCAACCCAGGGCGATTGGGGCCGCAAACAGCTGTCGGCCTATCTGGGCGCGGATGAAACCAGCTGGCAGGCGCATGATGCTGCCGTGATGATGGCGCAGCAGGGGCTGGATATCCCACTGTTGGTCGATACCGGCACGAAAGATCCGTTTTGGGATCTGCTGATGCCGCAGGCCTTGGCCGAAGCAGCCACCGCGGCGCGGGTGCCGGCGCAGCTGCGCCTGCAAGATGGGTATGATCACAGCTATTTCTTTGTTGCCAGCTTCATCGAAGATCACATCGCCTTTCACGCCGAACATTTGTATGCCTGAAGGACCCCGCGCCATGACACCTGATCAAATCGCCGCCCTGCCCTATCGCCCTTGCGTGGGGATCATGCTGATCAACCGCGCGGGCGATGTCTTCACCGGACAGCGCATCGACAATCCCGGCCCCGCCTGGCAAATGCCCCAAGGCGGCGTGGATCAGGGCGAAGACCCCCAAGATGCCGCCCTGCGCGAGCTGGGCGAAGAAACCGGCCTGCCCCCGCATCTGGTGCAGATCATCGCCCAAACCGATGGCTGGATCCCCTATGACCTGCCCCATGACATGGTTCCCAATATTTGGGGCGGCAAATACCGTGGACAGGAACAAAAATGGTTCCTGATGCAGTTTCTGGGCGAAGATGCGGATGTGAATATCGAAACCGACCACCCCGAATTTTCCGCTTGGCGCTGGCTGCCGCCATCGCAGCTGCTGGACAATATCGTGCCCTTCAAACGCGGCGTCTATGGGGCGGTTCTGGATGCTTTTGCCGAACAGCTGAAGGGCTGAATGGGGGCAGGTATGGCCATCACTGCGATTGACAGCCATGGCCCCGATCAGCTGATCTGGGCCACAGATCCCTCTGGGCAGATCCAGTGCCGGCACGCCAAACAGGCCCTGCCCGGGGATATCCCCACGGGGGGCAGGCTGATCATCGGCGCCGGCGCGGCGCTGCAGCTTCAGCTGCCAGGGCAGGTGCAATCCCTGCCCGGCAAACGGCCAAACTTGGCCGATCTGCCAATCGCGGATTTGCACGGCGCCCCCGCATATATCCTGCCTGCGCTTGGGCAATCCAACCCTGCCGCGCTGCTGACCGAAGGCGCGCTGGCGCTGTGGGGCCTGATTGCAGCGCATCCCGATTTTGACGGGGTGATTTGCCTGTGCACAAAGGCGCAGACGCATTTCGTGCAAATTTCCGCGGCCGAGGTTATCAGCATCACCCAAGCCATGACCGGACAAATGATCCACGCCTTTGGCGCAGAGCAGCTGGACCCCAATGCCCCCGATGTGCTGGACGCGGCCGCCGATACGATCAGCCGACCCCAAGCCCTGGCGCAGCGATTGGGCAGCGCGCAGGCAGCCGCGCAGATGGGGCAGATATCCATGGCCAATCGCAGCGCCCGCATCGCGGGCGCATTGATTGGGGCCGATTTGGCCGCGGCGCGGCCCTATTGGCTGGGCCAGCCGATCGCTATGTTAGACGCCGGCGGGCCGGCGCAGGCCTATGCTGCGGCGCTGCGCGCTCAGGGTGCCGCGCCAGATGTCAGCATGACAGCCGCCACCGCGGGATTCGCCGCGCTGGCCGCGTTTCAATTGGACATTTAGACCCTAGGGCAATTCAGCCAAAACAGCCTGCGCCGCGGCGCGGGGGTCCTGAGCCTGCCAAATGGGACGGCCCACCACGATGTGATCGGCCCCATCCGCAATCGCCTGCCCCGGGGTGGCCACGCGTTTTTGATCGCCCAATGCCGCACCTGCGGGGCGCACACCGGGGGTGACGATCAATTTGCCCGCCGCCTGCGGCAGGGCGCGGATCATTGCCGCCTCTTGCGGCGAGGCGATAACACCATCGGCGCCCGCCTCCATCGCGCGGGCGGCGCGGATGGTGACCAATTCGGGCACATCCCCCGGCTGGATCAGCGCCGCATCCAGATCCGCGCGATCCAGCGATGTCAGGATCGTCACAGCCAATATCTTCAGATCCTTACCTGCGGCCCCTTCTTTGGCGGCGCGCACCACATGCGGATCGCCATGAACGGTTAGGAAATCCAGATCATACCCCGCAATGCCGCGCACGGCGGCTTCGATGGTGGCGCCAATGTCGAACAGCTTCATATCCAAAAACACCCGCTTGCCGCGTTCGTGTTTCAGCTCATTCGCCAGGGCCATGCCGCCGCCCGTCAACATACCCAGACCGATTTTGTAAAACGACACGGTATCACCCAGACGATCCACCAGATCCAACCCCTGCACAATATTGGGCAGGTCAATCGCGGTGATCAGGCGGTCATCATTGGCAAGGGTCGTCATGGCAGGGGGTCCTTTCATCAATCTGCCCCGTCATGCGCGCCGTGGTGCTGTCTGTCAAGGGTCGGGTATACCCATGGGCGCCGCGCATAGTGCCTTTGGCAACATCGCACCACCGGCTGAGGAGTGGAAGCAGGCGGGGTGCACCCGCGCATTGCAACAGGCCGCAACCGATCGCATCGCATATAAAACAGATACCAACCCCGCCCCCTTGAAACCCCGCACGGCAATGCCAATCTGTATAACTGAAGGCCCCACCCATCAGGGCGTGCCGCAAAGCGGGCGCAAACCACCTGAGCCGACCCGGGGTGCTTAACAAGAAGGAGACGTGTGATGGACCTGTCCAAATTCACCGAACGCGCGCGCGGATTTATCCAAGCGGCACAAACCATCGCCCTGCGCGAAGATCACCAAAAATTAACCCCCGAACACCTGCTGAAGGCCCTGTTGGATGATGATCAAGGGCTGGCCAGCAATCTGATCACAAGGTCCAGCGGCGATGCGCGCCGTGTGGCCGCCGCCAATGATGCGGCCCTGGCCAAGCTGCCCAAAGTCAAGGGGGACACCGGCCAAGTTTATCTGGACAGCGCCACCGCCAAAGTGTTGGCCGAAGCCGAGGCCGTGGCCAAAAAGGCCGGCGACAGTTTCGTTCCGGTAGAGCGTCTGTTGATGGCGCTGGCCATGGTTCCATCCAAAGCAAAAGAGGCCTTGGACGCGGGCGCCGTCAATGCCCAATCCCTTAACAGCGCGATCAATGACATTCGCAAAGGCCGCACCGCCGACAGCGCCAATGCCGAAGACGGGTATGAGGCGTTGAAAAAATATGCGCGCGATCTGACCGCCGCGGCGCGGGATGGCAAAATCGACCCCATCATCGGCCGCGATGATGAAATTCGCCGCGCCATGCAGGTGCTGTCACGCCGCACCAAAAACAACCCGGTGTTGATCGGCGAACCCGGTGTGGGTAAAACCGCCATCGCCGAAGGGCTGGCGCTGCGCATCGTCAATGGCGATGTGCCTGAATCCCTGCGCAACAAACAGCTGCTGGCGCTGGATATGGGCGCGCTGATCGCGGGCGCAAAATACCGCGGCGAATTTGAGGAGCGCCTGAAATCCATCCTAACCGAAGTGACCGAAGCGGCCGGTCAGATTATCCTGTTCATTGATGAAATGCACACGCTGGTCGGGGCCGGCAAGGCGGATGGGGCGATGGATGCGTCGAACCTGCTGAAACCCGCCTTGGCGCGGGGGGAATTGCACTGTGTTGGGGCAACCACCTTGGATGAATACCGCAAGCACGTGGAAAAGGACGCGGCCCTGGCGCGGCGTTTCCAGCCCGTCATGGTGTCCGAACCCAATGTCGAGGATACGGTGTCCATCCTGCGCGGGATCAAGGAAAAATACGAATTGCACCACGGTGTGCGTATCTCCGACAGCGCGCTTGTCGCGGCAGCCACGCTGTCGAACCGTTATATCACCGACCGCTTTTTGCCCGATAAAGCGATCGATCTGATGGACGAAGCCGCCAGCCGCCTGCGCATGGAGGTGGACAGCAAACCCGAAGAATTGGACGCGCTGGACCGTGAAATCCTGCAAAAACAGATCGAGGCCGAGGCCCTGCGCCTGGAGGATGACAGCGCATCGCGCGACCGTTTGGAAACATTGGAAAAGGACCTGGCCGAGCTGCAGCAAAAATCGGCGGAACTGACCGCCCGTTGGCAGTCGGACCGCGATAAACTGGCATCGGCCCGCGATCTGAAGGAACAGCTGGAACGCGCCCGCGCCGATCTGGATATCGCCAAACGCGATGGCAATCTGGCCCGCGCGGGCGAGCTGTCCTATGGCATCATCCCAGATTTAGAACGCCAGCTGAACACCGCTGAAGGCGCCGAAGCCGACGCCATGGTGCAAGAGGCCGTGCGCCCCGAACAAATCGCCGCCGTGGTTGAACGCTGGACCGGCATCCCCGCCGGCAAGATGCTAGAGGGCGAACGCGACAAGCTGTTGGCGATGGAAGACGGGTTGCACGCCCGCGTGGTGGGTCAAGACAAGGCCGTGCGCGCCGTGGCCAATGCCGTCCGCCGCGCCCGCGCCGGTTTGAACGACGAAAACCGCCCATTGGGCAGCTTCTTGTTCCTTGGCCCCACGGGTGTGGGTAAAACCGAACTGACCAAGGCGCTGGCTGAATTTCTGTTCGATGATGAAAACGCCATGGTGCGGATTGACATGTCTGAATTTATGGAAAAACACGCGGTCAGCCGCCTGATCGGGGCGCCCCCTGGCTATGTCGGATATGACGAAGGCGGGGTGCTGACCGAAGCGGTGCGCCGCCGCCCCTATCAGGTGGTTTTGTTTGACGAGGTCGAAAAGGCGCATCCTGATGTGTTCAACGTGCTGCTGCAGGTGCTGGACGATGGGGTGCTGACTGATGGTCAGGGCCGAACGGTGGATTTCAAACAGACGCTGATTATTCTGACGTCGAATTTGGGGTCGCAGGCGCTCAGCCAATTGCCCGAAGGCGCAGACAGCGCGGATGCCAAACGCGATGTGATGGATGCTGTGCGGGCGCATTTCCGCCCCGAATTCCTGAACCGTTTGGATGAAACCATCATCTTTGACCGGCTAAACCGCGATAATATGACGGGGATTGTCGACATCCAGCTGGCGCGGCTGAAAAAACGCCTGCTTGCGCGCAAAATCACGCTGGATCTGGACGCAGCGGCGCTGAAATGGTTGGCGGATGAAGGCTATGATCCGGTCTTTGGTGCGCGGCCCCTGAAACGGGTGATCCAAAACGTGGTGCAAAACCCGCTGGCGGAAATGCTGTTGGCTGGGGATATCCGCGACGGTGACACCGTTCCGGTGCGCGTCGGCGCCGAGGGCCTGCTGATCGGTGATCGCATCGGCGCCACCAATCAAGAACCGCCGGCCGATGCCCCCATCCATTAAACTATTCAGGCCCGAGGCGATGTTTCGGGCCTGAATTTTATGTCACATCCCCCCAGCAGGGCAGCAGATCCCCAGGGGCGGGGGTGGCGTGGTAAATGGCGCGAGCGATGGCGCGGGCCAAACATAAGGCCGCGGCATGGCCCAACAGAACCAAATCGACAGGGTCTTGGGCCGGCGCCTGCCCGGTCGCGGCGGCAAAGACCAGATCGCCATCATGCGGGCTGTGCGCCGGCACGATTGCGCGGGCAATCCCGTCATGCGCCGCCGTCGCCAGACGTTTGCATTCGGCCTTGGTCAAGGCCGCATCGGTGGCCACGATGGCAATGGTTGTGTTGGCGCGCGCATTGCCTTCGGCCAATGCGCCAAAGGCGGCCGCCTTGCGGCTGGTCAGGGTCAGGCCCAACCCGCAGGCAGGGTCCGGCCCCAGCCCGCCAAATTCGCCGTCAATTTCAAAGGGCGCGGCCCAAAAATGCCGATCACTGGGGGTGTTGACCGATCCGATGGGGTTGGCGGCCACCATCGCGCCGATGCGGGTGCCGCAGGGCAGCTGCAAAGACGCGGAGCCCAGCCCGCCCTTCAACATCCCCGTCAGCGCCCCAGTGCCCGCGCCCACAGTGCCCAAATCAAACGCGCCGGTCGCTGCGGCATCAAAGGCCGCGCGGCCCAAGGCGGGATAGGGGTTCGTATCCCACCCCTTATCCCCACCGTTCAGCAGATCAAACAAGATCGCCCCTGGCACAATTGGCACAATTGCCGGACCCACGGCAAAGCCGCGCGCGCGCGCGCGCAGCCCTGCAACAACCCCCGACACCGCGTCCAAACCAAAGGCCGACCCACCCGACAACACCAGCGCATCAACGGCCGGCACAGATTTATCCGGCTCCAGCAGGTCGGTTTCACGCGTGCCGGGCGCGCCGCCCATCACCGCGTAAGACGCCACAAAAGGCGCATCCGCCATCAGGACAGACACGCCAGATTTCAGCGCATCATCCTGCGCATGGCCCACCTGCACGCCGCGCACATCGGTGATCAGGTTCAGCGGCCCGGGGCGCATTGCAGCCTCACCCATGATAGGCCGCCACAGTTTTCAGCGCGGAAAAGCCATAAAGCGCCTCGAACCCTTTTTCGCGGCCATGACCGGATTTACCACGCCCACCAAAGGGTAGTTCGACCCCGCCGCCTGCGCCGTAATTGTTGATGAACACCTGTCCGGTCTTCAGCCCGCGCGCCAGACGCATCTGCCGCGCGCCATCGCGCGTCCAGATGCTGGCGACCAACCCATAATCGGTGCCATTGGCGATGGCCAATGCCTCGGCTTCGGTGTCAAAGGGAATGATGACCTGCACAGGCCCGAAAATTTCATCCTGCGCCAGCGGGTGATCGGCGGGCACATCAGCAAAGATTGTGGGGCGGCAATAAAACCCCTGTGGATCGCAATTTGGCCCCAATGCACCCTGCGCCAACAGGCGCAGGTCTTGGCCTTGGGTCAAAAACCCATCCACAATATCCCGCTGGCGAGCCGATATCAGCGGGCCAACGGATCCATCCTGCACCGCAGGTGCCGCGATCAGCGTGCCATAGCGATCCGCCATTGCATCGCACAGCCGTGCATAAATCCCCCGCTGCACCAAAATGCGGGACGAAGCCGAACAGGTCTGCCCGCAGTTCTGAATCCCCGCCCCCACCAAAAACGGCAGCGCCGCATCCAGATCCGCGTCATCAAACACCAGCTGCGGGGATTTGCCCCCCAATTCCAGCGTCACCGGCACCACATTACGCGCCGCGGCGGCCTGAATCGCCGCACCGGTTTGCACCGATCCGGTGAAGCTGATGTGATGGATCCCGGGATGCGATGACAGGGCCGCACCCGCCTGTGCGCCCAAGCCAGGCACCACATTCAGCGCGCCATCGGGCAGCCCCGCTTCGCGCGCCAGATCGGCAAAGGCCAGGGCGGTCAAACAGGCCTCTTCTGCGGGTTTCAACACGCAGGCATTGCCCATGGTCAGCGCAGCGCCTACGGACCGGCCAATGATCTGCATCGGGTAATTCCACGGGATGATATGGGCCGTCACGCCATGCGGCTCGCGCAGGGTGTAAACGGTGTATCCGTCCAAATAGGGGATGGTTTCGCCATGGATCTTATCCGCAGCGCCCGCGTAAAATTCCAAATACCGCGCCAGCGCCACCGCATCGGCGCGCGCTTGGGTCAGGGGTTTGCCGACGTCCATTGCCTCGATCTGGGCCAAATCATCGGCGCGGTCCAACACCAGCTGGCCAAGCCGCGCCAATATGCGGCCACGTTCCAGCGCGGTGCTGCGGCCCCATGGGCCATCCATTGCCGCCTGCGCCGCGGCCACTGCGGCGTCCACATCACGCGCATCCCCGCCCGCGATCTGGCCGATTTGTGATCCATCCGATGGGTTGATGATTGGTAAGAACTCCCCTGACAGGGGCGGCTGCCACTGGCCGGCGATGAAACAATTGGATGGGTCAAACCAAAGCGGTGTCATTGGGGGGTCCTTTATTCGGGGTGTGTTTGCGGCAGGCGCGGGGCGGCGGCCAGCAGGGTTTTGGTGTACGCATGCTGCGGCGCGTCCAGCACCTGCGCGGTCGGGCCGGATTCAACAATCTGCCCAGCGCGCATCACCAGCACATCATCGGTGATTTCACGTACCACGGTTAAATCATGGGTGATGAACAGATAGGCCAACCCATGCCGCGCGCTGATATCGGCGATCAGATCCAAGATCTGCGCCCGCACCGATACATCCAGCGCCGACACGGCCTCGTCAAAGATAATCAGCTGTGGCCGGATCAGCAGGGCGCGGGCGATGGCGATCCGTTGGCGCTGCCCACCGGAAAATTCATGGATATACCGGTCCATATCGTCGGGGCGCAGGCCCACCTCGATCAGCGCATCGCCGATCATGGCACGCAGGGCCGCACCTTGTGGCAAGGAGGCCGCCCCGCGCAGCGCATGCAGGGGTTCGGCGATCAGGCGCTGCACCTTATGGCGGGGGTTGAAACTGCCGAACGGGTCCTGAAATACCACTTGGATCTGGCGGCGAATGTCCGGATTGGGCGCGCCGCCGCGCCAAACGGGCGCACCGTTCAGGGTGATGGATCCCGCATCGATTGGGTCCAGCCCCAATATTGCCCGTGCCAAGGTGGATTTGCCGCAGCCTGATTCGCCCACCAGCCCCATGCGCCCGCCGGCTGCGATGTCAAAACTGACCCCGCGCAGCGCGGGTTTCACCGCCCGCCGCCACAAACCGGGTGCGCCGTAACTGCGCCGCACATCGTGAACGCACAGCAAAGGCGCAGGGGCCGCGGTGGGCGCAATCAGGTCCACCTGATGGGTGGACGCGGCAAGAAGTGCCTTGGAATAGGGGTGCTGCATCGCGCGGAAAAACCGATCTGCGGGGGCGGATTCGACGATTTCGCCGCGGCGCATCACATGAATCATATCGGCCATTTGCGCCACCACCGCCAGATCATGGGTGATCATCAACAAGCCAATCCCGTCCTCATCCACCAACTGGCGCAGCAGTGCCAGAATTTGCGCCTGCGTGGTCACATCCAGCGCGGTGGTAGGTTCATCGGCAATCACCACATCGGGTTTGGCGGCAATGGCAATCGCAATCACAACACGCTGGCGCTGCCCGCCTGACAGCTGATGCGGATAACGATCCGGCGGAAACTGATCAGCAGGCAGCCCCACACGGGCCAGCACCGCCTGCGCCTGCGTCATGGCGGCGCGCGGATCCAGCCCCTGATGCAGGATCAGCGTTTCGGCCACTTGCGCGCCGATGGGTTGCAGGGGGTTTAGCGCGCTCATGGGTTCTTGGAAAATCATGCCGATCTTGCGGCCGCGGATCTGACACAGGGCCGACTCATCCAGGCCCGTCAGATCCTGATCCCCCAGCGTGATGCGCCCGCGCATCTGCGCGCCTGCCGGCAGCAGCTGCATCGCGGCCAGTGCCGTCATGGATTTGCCGGATCCACTTTCGCCGATCAGGGCGGTGATTTGCCCTGCGGGGACCTCGAAGCTGACATCATGCAGGATGTCGCGCCCGGCCAGGCGCAGGGTCAGGGCGGAAAAGCACAGCGCGCTCATGCCTGGCGTTCCTTCAGGCGCGGGTCCATCACATCGCGCAGCCCATCGCCCAGCAGGTTCAGCCCCAGCACCGCCAGCACAATCGCCAGCCCCGGCACCAGCGCCAGATGCGGTGCAAAGCTGACCATGGTTTGCGCATCCGCCAGCATCCGCCCCCAAGAGGGCAGCGGCGGCTGCGCCCCCAACCCCACGTAACTGAGCCCAGCTTCGGCCAAAATCCCCAGCGAAAACTGGATCGTACCCTGCACAATCAGGATATTGGCGATATTGGGCAGGATGTGTTCGGCACTGATGCGCAAATCAGATTTGCCGCAGACCCGCGCCGATAGAATAAATTCGCGCTGCCACAGCGCCAGCGCCGCCCCGCGCGACAGGCGCGCAAAGACGGGGATGTTGAAAATCCCAATCGCAATGATCGCATTCAGCGCCGATGCGCCAAAACTGGCCGTGATTAAAATTGCAATCACCAACGCCGGAAAGGCAAAGATCAGATCGTTCAGCCGCATTATCGCATCCGACCACCATGCATTGGGCCGCGCCGCCGCCGCCAGCCCCAGCGGCACACCCAGCCCCATGCCAATGCCCACCGCCACCAAAGCCACCGCCAGCGACACCCGCGCCCCGACCATAACCATGGACAGCAAGTCGCGGCCAAAATGATCGGTGCCCAAGATGAAATCGCCAAAGGGCGGGCGCAATTTTTGCGCAATCGCCACCCCTGTTACATCATGCGGGGTCCAGATGAATGACAGCAGCGCCGCCAGCAAAAACAGCGCCGTAATTGCGCCGCCAATAAAAATCGTGCGTGGCAAGAACAGGACCCCTTTCATCAGATGCGTCCAACCTTTTGCATCAGCCATCCCCCCGCAGGCGTGGATCAACCCAAAGATAGGCCAGATCGACCAAGAAATTCACCATTATCACGGTAAAGACCAACAGCATCACCACCGATTCCACCACAATCAGGTCGCGCTGCGTGATCGCCTGAAACACCAGCCGGCCAAGGCCGGGCAGGTAAAACACCTGTTCAATGATGATCGCGCCGGCCAGAAGGAAGGAAAATTGCAGGCCCAAAATCGTCAACACCGGTATCATCGCGTTGCGCATCCCGTGGCGCCAGATGGCGCGGGGGCGGGACAGACCCTTGGCGCGGGCGGTGCGCATGTAATCCTCGCCCAGAACATCCAACAGGGCGGATCGCATGATCCGCGCCAAAATCGCCGCCTGCGGCAGGGCCAGCGCAATGGCTGGCAGGCTCAGCGCCATGATCCCTTGGCCAAGGCCCGCCTCCCACCCCGGAAAGCCGCCGGCGGAAAACCATTGCAGTTTGATCGCGAACATCAGAACCAGCAGCATGGCGAACCAAAAATTGGGCACAGCCACGCCTAGCTGCGTGGCCCCCATAACCATCATATCCCCCGCCCGGCCCCGCCGCGCGGCGGCATAGGCCCCGACCGGAATGGCAATCAGCGTCGACAGCGCCAGCGCATAAATCGCCAATGGCAAAGACACCCACAGCCGATCCGCAATCATCTGCCCCACCGGCGCGCGATAGGTGTAAGAGATCCCAAAATCCCCCTGCAGCATCCCCAATACCCATGAAACATAGCGTTGCAGCTTGGGCTGATCCAACCCCAGCTCTGCCCGCAACGCCGCAACCGTATCGGGCTGGGCATTAATCCCCAGCATGAAACTGGCCGGATCACCAGGCGCCACTTCGATCACCAAAAAGATCACCACGCTGGACACGGCCAGCGCTGCGATCAGGGATAAAAAGCGGCGCATCACAAATTGGATCATACCAGCAGGTTAAAAGCCCCCACGCCCGCCGTCCAGCGTAAAGATGCGCCCCAGCAATTTGGGCCATCGGGGCGGGTCAAAACATCGCGCATAGCCCCTTTCCACCCTTGCCACAGCCCCCCCTAAATAGTAGCAAGGCATCGACCCATCACCCAAAAGGGATATGACGTTATGGCCGATTTCATCGATAACCCCCAATTGCTTGTGTCTACAGATTGGCTGGCCGCCCATCTGAAGGATCCAGATCTGCGCATTTTGGATGCATCGCTGTTTCTGCCCGGCACCCCCCGCAATGCCAAAGACGAATATAACGCCTGCCACATCCCTGGCGCCCAGTTCTTTGATATTGATGATATTTCTGACCACCGGTCGGACCTGCCGCATATGGTGCCGCCAGTGGAAAAATTTATGTCCCGCGTGCGCGCCCTGGGCGTGGGGGACGGGCATCAGATTGTCGTCTATGACAGTCAGGGGCTGTTTTCCGCAGCGCGGGCCTGGTGGATGTTCCGTCTGATGGGGCATATGGATATTGCCGTTTTGGACGGCGGCTTGCCCAAATGGCTGGCCGAGGATCGCCCCACCGAAGACATGCCCCCCATCCCGCGCGATCGGCACATCACCGTTCGCTTCCAAAACCAGATGGTGCGCGATGTGACCCAAGTGTCTGCCGCATCGAAATTGGAAAGCCACGAAATCATCGACGCGCGCAGCGCCGCGCGCTTTGCCGGCACCGCGCCCGAGCCACGCGAGGGGCTGCGTTCAGGCCATATCCCCGGGGCGAAAAACGTCCCCTTTGACAGCCTGTTGAACGACGATAAAACACTGAAATCAAATGCTGACATTACCGCAATCTTTGAAGGCGCCGGGGTGGATCTGTCCAAACCCGCCATCACATCCTGCGGATCTGGCGTCACCGCCGCGGTGCTGTGTTTGGCACTGGAAAAGATCGGCAAAAAAGACCACGCCCTTTATGATGGCAGCTGGACCGAATGGGGCCAGTTTCCAACCCTTCCCGTCGCAACCGGAGACGCCTGATGTTTGAAAACCTGACCCCCCAGCCAGCAGATAAAATTCTGGCCCTGATGCAGATGTATCGCGAAGACCCACGCGATACGAAAATTGACCTTGGCGTTGGCGTCTATAAGAACGCCCAAGGCCACACACCGATCATGCGCGCGATCAAAGCGGCTGAAAAGCAGGTTTGGGATGTGCAAGACAGCAAATCCTACACCGGGCTGGCCGGTGATCCGGCCTTTGGCGATCTGATGGTGAAGCTGGTTCTGGGCGATGCTTTGGCACGCGAACAGGTGGCCGCAGTGGCCACCCCCGGCGGCACCGGCGCAGTACGCCAAGGGTTTGAACTGGCCCGACTGGCCAATCCGAATGTTCGGGTGTTTGTGTCGAACCCAACTTGGCCCAATCATATGTCGATCTTGAAATATTTGGGGATTGAAACCATCACCTACCGCTATTTCGATGAGACCACCTGCGCGGTGGATTTCGACGGGATGATGGCCGATCTGCAAAATGTGCGGGCGGGTGATTTGGTGCTGCTGCATGGCTGCTGCCACAACCCCACAGGCGCCAACCTGAATGCAGCCGAATGGCAGGCGGTGGTCGAGGTGCTAAACCGCAAGGGCGCGATCCCGATGATCGATATCGCCTATCAGGGTTTTGGCGACGGTCTGGAAGAAGATGCCGCCGCCACCCGCATGGTGGCCGCCTCTGTGCCCGAATGCCTGATCGCTGCCAGCTGTTCCAAAAACTTTGGCGTTTACCGCGAACGCACTGGTATTTTGATGGCCATCTCGAACGATGCCAGCCTGAAAGGCGTGATGCAGGGCAATTTGAATTTCCTCAACCGCCAGAATTATTCTTTCCCGCCAGATCATGGCGCGCGCATTGTCAGCACCATTTTGCACACGCCCGAACTGCGCGCCGATTGGGCCGCCGAGCTGGAAGAGGTGCGCCTTTCTATGCTGGGGCTGCGCACCCAACTGGCAAGCGAGCTGCAAAAACTGTCAGGATCCGACCGTTTTGCCTTTATCGCCCAACACCGCGGCATGTTCTCGCGCCTGGGGGCCAGCCCAGAGCATGTAGAACGCCTGCGCGCTGAACACGCCATTTACATGGTGGGCGACAGCCGGCTGAATATCGCGGGGCTTAATGCACAATCGGTGCCGATCTTGGCCAAAGCCATTATCGACGTGGGCATTTAAACCCAAACCCAAGCTTAAAAAAAACGCCCCCGACAGGGGGCGTTTTTGTTTGGCCATACGGCAGCAGCGAATCAGAGTAGTTGGGACGGCGTATATTGGTCTATATCTTCTAGAGCAGCAG
>JALQTR010000005.1 GCA_023260835.1 Paracoccaceae bacterium | reverse complement strand
GTGTAGCCAGCAAGCGAGATGATCTCCATCCGGTCCAGCAGCGGCCCTGGCATGTTATAGCTGTTGGCCGTGGTCAGGAACATCACATTGGACAGATCATATTCTACTTCCAGATAATGATCGACAAAGGTGCTGTTTTGTTCAGGGTCCAACACCTCTAGCATCGCGCTGGCCGGATCGCCGCGGAAATCTTGGCCCATTTTGTCAATCTCATCCAGCAGGATCAGCGGATTATTCGTTTTCGCCTTTTTCAGCGCCTGAATAATCTTACCCGGCATCGACCCAATATAGGTCCTGCGGTGACCGCGGATTTCGCTTTCATCGCGCACACCGCCCAGCGAAATGCGAATGAATTCACGCCCCGTGGCCTTGGCCACCGATTTGCCAAGCGAGGTTTTCCCCACACCAGGAGGACCAACAAGACACATAATCGGCCCCTTAATCTTGCGCGAGCGTTGCTGCACCGCCAGATATTCCACAATCCGTTCCTTGACCTTTTCAAGGCCAAAATGGTCGGCATCCAGCACATCCTGCGCCCCATGCAGATCCTTTTTCAAACGCGACCGTTTGTTCCATGGCAACGATAGCATCCAATCAAGGTAATTGCGCACCACTGTGGCCTCGGCCGACATGGGCGACATGGATTTCAATTTCTTCAGCTCGGCCAGGGCCTTATCCTTGGCTTCGGCAGACAATTTGACCTTGGCGATTTTTTCTTCGATCTCAGCCACTTCGCCTTGGCCGTCTTCGCCATCGCCCAGCTCTTTTTGAATGGCCTTCATTTGCTCATTCAAATAATATTCGCGCTGCGTGCGTTCCATTTGGGATTTCACGCGGCTTTTGATGCGCTTTTCAACCTTCAGAACGCTCAGCTCGCCTTGGATCAAGCCATAGAGCTTCTCCAGCCGCTCGCTGGTTTCCAGCGTCTCCAGCAGGTCCTGTTTTTGTTCCACGCTGATACCCAGATGACCAGCCACCAAATCGGCCAGTTTTTCAGGGGTTTGCGCTTCGGCAACGGCGCTCAGCGCCTCTTCAGGGATGTTCTTGCGCAGCTTGCCATAGCGTTCGAATTCGACGCCCAAAGATTGGGCCAGCGCCTCGATCGTTTCAAGATCACCGGGGGTTTCCATCAATGGTGCGATTTGCGCAGAAATGAACGCGCCGCTGTCATCAAAATGGGTGACTTTAACCCGCGATTGACCCTCAACCAGAACCTTCACCGTGCCATCGGGCAATTTCAGTAATTGCAGCACATTGGCCAACACGCCCACGCGGTAAATTTCATCCGTTTTGGGATCATCCAATGCTGGATCCGTTTGGCTGCACAGTAAAATCTGGCCGTCATCGGCCATCACTTGCTCTAGCGCCTTCACCGATTTTTCGCGCCCCACAAACAGCGGCACGATCATATGTGGAAACACCACAATGTCACGCAAAGGCAAAACCGGATAGCTGGGGTTTTGGGCTTGGTCGGTCATGTTTTATCCTTTTTCTTGCAAGATGCGCTTGCGTCCCGAAATCAGCAACGCGTTGGCATCCCCATTGAAGGGTTATGTGGGGTTTGGGCCGCAGCTTTCAACCCGCTGGGCTGACACAGTGCAAACTTCCGCAAGCGGGCGCAAGCGATTCGATGAACCGCCAGCGCCCTTTCGTTGATTAGCAAAAGAAATGTGGGGGGGGTTATTGCCCGCCCTGCCCATCCAGCACCCGCAAACGGCGGATCAAGCTGGATGTGTCATAACGCCCCCCACCCAGCGCCTGAACGTCCTTATAGAATTGGTCAATCAACGCCGTGACGGGCAAGGATGCGCCGGTTTCTTCGGCTGTGGCCAAACAGATACCCAGATCTTTGCGCATCCAATCCACGGCAAAGCCAAATTCAAACTGATCGTCCAGCATGGTTTCATAGCGGTTCACCATTTGCCAGCTGCCGGCCGCGCCGCCACCAATCACATCGACCACCGCGCGCCCATCAAGGCCCGCTTTTTGGGCGAAATGCAGCCCTTCGGCCAAGCCCTGCACCAGCCCCGCGATGCAAATCTGGTTGACCATTTTGGTCAGCTGGCCAGCACCCGTATCGCCCAAACGGCGACAGGTTTTCGCATAGGCCGCAATCACCGCTTCGGCCTTGATATAGGCAGCCTGATCCCCACCACACATCACCACCAATTGGCCGTTTTCTGCGCCGGCTTGGCCGCCAGACACAGGGGCGTCGATAAAGGTAATCCCTTTTTGCGCCGCTGCAGCGGCCAATTCTTTGGTCACTTTCGCCGAAACGGTTGTGTGATCGACAAAGATGCTGCCCGCGGGCATGTCGGCAAAGGCCCCATCATCGCCCAAACAGACCGCACGCAAATCATCATCATTGCCAACACAGGCCATCACAAAATCCTGTCCGGCCGCCGCCTCACGCGGGGTTGGGGCTGATGCGCCGCCGTGCTGATCCACCCAAGCCGCGGCCTTGGCAGCACTGCGGTTATAAACCGTCACCGCATGGCCTGCGGCCTGCAAATGCCCTGCCATGGGAAACCCCATGACGCCCAAACCCAAAAAAGCCACTTTTGCCATTGCCTACTCCATTCCTTGGTCTTTAACGCAACAGTTACCTTATGTTAGATATAAGGCAAGAGCAGGGGAGAAAGTAAATGACAACGATTCTGAAGTGGAGCTATCGTTTCGCCCTTGTGTTCTTTGGGCTGATGTCGCTTGCCGCACTCGTTGCCTTTTATTTCATGCGGCAATCCTTGCCCGATTATGATGGCGAATTGACCGATGCGCAGCTAACGGCACCGGTTGACATCCTGCGCGATCACGCAGCCGTACCCCATATTATGGCACAAACGGATAGTGATGCATTGTTTGCATTGGGATATGCGCATGCACAGGATCGTTTGTGGCAAATGATGGTGGCCCGCCGCGCTGTGCAGGGGCGTCTGTCGGAAACATTTGGCACGCGCACGATCAAGACAGATATTTTTATGCGGCGCCTTGGGCTTTATGCCTTGGCTCAGCAAAGCGCGGACTCGCTGGATGCAGATACATTGGGTTTGCTGACGTCCTACGCCGACGGGGTGAATGCGCGGCTGCGCGAATTGAACACGCGGGCCTTGGGCCGCGGCGCGCCTGAATTCTTTTTGTTCCCGATGGATATTGCCCCATGGCAGCCCGCCGATAGTATCGCCATGGTGAAGCTGATGGCGCTTCAGCTGTCTGGCCACATGAAATCCGAAATCCTGCGTGCGCAGGTGGATCAGGCCCTCGCACACCGGCCCGAGGGGCTGCGCGATATCTTGCCAGATGTCCCTGGGGGCGCAACGGCGGCGTTACCGGCCTATAGTGCGCTTTGGGATCAACCTGTACCATTTGCATCCAGAACCTCGCCTTCGGACATGGCCTTTGGCTTTGGCCCGGCAGAGCCTGGCTTGGCTGGAGCATCGAATGCCTTTGCCGCAGCCCCTGTGCGCACAGCTGGACGGGCGTCAATATTGGCGAATGATCCGCATTTGGGACTAACCGCCCCCAGCATTTGGTATTTGGCGCAGCTGTCCCTGCAATCGGGCGATGTGATTGGCGGCACAATCCCCGGCATTCCGGCCGTTTTGGTTGGGCGCAACGCAGATTTGGCATGGGGTTTGACCAGCGCCTATATCGATGATCAGGATTTGGTGATGGAGGCATTAAACCCCGCCGACCCAAACCAATATCGCACCCCAAACGGATACGCCCCCTTTGTGGTCAAAAAATCCGTGATTGTGGTGAAAGATGCACCGGATGTTACGCTGTCACTGCGATGGAGCCGTAATGGACCCGTCATGCCATTGGGCCTGTTCGATCTGCAAGACGTGACGCCCAAAGGCCATGTGCCGGTTTTACGGTGGACTGCGCTGTCACCCAAAGATCAGTCCATCAAAGCCGCCATTGGCATCATGCGCGCGCGCGACATTGAAACCGCCTTGAAGGCCAGTGCCGATTATGTCGCCCCAGCACAGAACCTGATGCTGGCCGATAAAGACCGCATTGCCATGAAGATCATCGGCGCCCGGCCACAGCGGCGTATCAATCATGACACCGCTGGCCGTCTGCCCGCCCCAGGATGGCGAGACCAAAACCTGTGGCAGGGAATTTACCCCGATCAAACAACCCCTGTTTTCATGGACCCGGCCGGCGGACTGATCGTCAATTCCAACAACAAAACGGTCGATCGGCCATTCCCCAATCACCTGTCCTTTGACTGGGGGGATAGCCAACGAATTTTACGCCTGCGCAAACTGTTGGGCGGACGTGATATTCACAGCCGCGACAGTTTCATTGAGGCGCAATTGGACATTGTCTCCACCCCTGCGCGCAACCTGCTGCCCCTTGTGGGGGCGGAATTATGGTATGCCCCCAAAACAGCGGCCCCCGGCACGCCAGATGCCCTGCGCGCAAGGGCATTGGATTTATTGGCCAGCTGGAATGGGGAAATGGACGAACATCGCCCCGAACCCCTGATTTATGCCGCGTGGATGCGGGTGTTGCAGCGCAATCTGATCACAGATGATTTGGGGCCCTTGGCGGATAAATTCACCCATATTGAGCCGCTGTTTTTGGAACGCGTGTTCCGCAATATCGATGGGGCCGCAGCCTGGTGTGACATCCGTCAAAGCAGCCTACACGAAACCTGCCCCCAAATGGCCAAAGCCGCATTGGATGAGGCCCTGATTTGGGTCAGTGCAAATTACGGGTCCGCTTTGGAAGGTTTGCAATGGGGCAAAGCGCATGAAGCCAGGCATGATCACGCGATCTTGGGCAAATTACCCCTGATCAATTATTTCGTAAATATTCGCCAATACACAGGCGGTGGGGACGATACATTGATGCGCGGCAAAACAGCCGGGGATGATCAGACCCCCTTTGCCAATGTTCATGCCGCTGGGTATCGCGGGGTTTACGACTTTTCTGATCCCAATGGGTCTGTATTCATCATCTCGACCGGACAATCAGGGCATTTCTTGTCGCCCCATTATGATGACATGGCAGAACTGTGGCGTTTGGGCGAATATCTGCCCATGAGCCTGGATGCCGCCCTCGCCCGCAGCGCGAATGAGGGGATCACCCACCTGCGCCCTCTATCCCAGTAAGGGATTTGTGGTCAGGCCAGCGCCGTCACCCACAGGATTTCAGCGTCTTCGGGGCTGATCGAGATCACATTATGCCCCATCGACGCATCGTAATAGGCGCTGTCGCCGCGGCGCATTTCAATCGGTTCATAAAATTCTGTGTACAGTCGAATAACGCCGGTCAGGACGAATAAAAATTCTTCCCCATCATGGCGCACCCAGCCGTCAAATTCATCCATTTTGCGCGCCCGCACCCGTGCCTTATAAGGCAGCATGGATTTTTTGGTCAGGCTTTCGGCCAACAGTTCATGTTCATATGTGGCCGTAGCATGGGCCTGACCTTCGCCGCGACGGGTCATGGACATGCGGCCGTTGACCTGATCTTTGCGCGGGGGGGTGAACAGCTGCGGGACAGAAATGCTCAGCCCTTCGGCCAGTTTTTTCAGCGCATCATAGGTCGGAGACATCTGCCCGTTTTCAATCTTTGACAGGGTGGACCGGGCCAAACCCGCCTGCTGCGCGGCCTGTTCCAGCGTTAAACCACCCGCCTTGCGCAATTGGCGCACACGCGCGCCCAAATCCAATGGTTCGGCCGTTTCGGCATCACCATTTTCACGCGCTAGGCGGATCAAAGATTTGGGACTTTTATCGCTCATGTCTTTGGCAATAGCCAATGCGATGCGCACTTGCAACAGCGCAGCGAAAGGATTAGCAAAACCCGCATGAGCGCGCTTTACGACACATCCCCCTTTGATCCCTGCCCATCCCCGTTTAACATGGCGGAGTATGTGCTGACGGCGGGGCAAAAAACACCCGATAAAATCGCATTAAGCATCTTGGGGAAATCCCGCGCAGAACGCTGGAGCTATGCCCGTTTAACAACAGCCATTCGCGCCACAGCCGCGGGGTTTGCCGCCCTTGGGCTGCACCCGAATGACCGCATCTTGCTGCGTCTTGGCAACAGCGTGGATTTTCCAATTGCCTATTTGGGGGCAATAGCTGGTGGGTTCATCCCCGTGCCTACATCCGCAGAATGGACCTCAGAAGAGGTCACGAAAATCCTGCCATCCTTGGCGCCCAAGCTGATCCTGAACGATGATCATACGCCCTGCCCAACGGATCATGCGGTGCCAGTTATGCCACTGAAGCAATTGCAGGCGTTACGCGATGGGCCGCTGGCGGATTTTCATCGCGGCGATCCCAACCGATTGGGATATATTGTTTACACATCGGGCACGTCAGGCCGCGCACGTGCTGTGGGCCATGCCCATCGCGCCGTTTGGGCACGCCGCATGATGATCCGCGATTGGTATGACCTGGGCCCCGAAGATCGGATGATGCACGCGGGCGCCTTCAATTGGACCTTCACAATGGGAACGGGATTGATGGATCCCTGGGCTGTGGGGGGCAGCGCGCTGATCCCTGCCCCAGATGTGCCGGCCGATATGCTGCCGGTATTGATGCGCCGCGCAGATGTCACCGTTTTTGCCGCCGCGCCCGGGGTCTACCGCAAATTTCTGCAGCATCCACAGATGGCCGATTTACCCAAACTGCGCCATGGCCTGTGCGCAGGCGAAAAGATGCCTGCGGCAACAGCCGCGGCATGGGAAACAGCCACAGGCGGCAAGCGCGTGTTCGAGGCCTTTGGCATGTCCGAATGTTCAACATTCATATCTGCCAGCCCCCAACGTCCCGCCCCAACAGGCGCATTGGGATACCCCCAACGCGGCCGGCGCGTGGCAATTATCCAAGACGGCGCACCAGTGGCAAAGGGCGCGCCTGGTGTGATCGCCATTGATGCGAATGATCCCGGGCTGATGCTGGGCTATTTGGATGCTCCTGAAGAAAGCGCCGCAAAAATCCAAAACGGCTGGTTCTTGACCGGTGATATGGGGCAGATGGCGGATGATGGGGCCATCACCTATTTGGGGCGCGACGATGACATGATGAATGCCGGTGGCTTTCGCGTTTCCCCGATCGAGGTTGAACGCGCCCTGATCGCCCACCCAAATATCACCGAGGTTGCCACCTGCGCGGTTGAGGTTAAGGCCGATGTCCAGCTCATTGCCGCCTTTTTCACCGCCGATCAGCCCCTGCCCGAGGATGACCTGAACAAATTTGCCGCGCTGCATCTTGCCCGCTATAAACAGCCGCGCATTTGGGTGCAGATGGATGCGCTGCCAAAAGGCCCCAATGGCAAATTATCTCGGCGCGTTCTGCGCGAAACCTATGCTGCCCAAAGGGAAGGTGAACATGATCAAGCTTGATATCCTGTCGGATCCAATCTGCCCATGGTGTTATATCGGCAAAGCCCATCTGGACCGCGCGCTTGAGGCGCGGCCCAATCATCCCTTTGTGATTGAATGGCATCCCTTTCAGTTGAACCCCGATATGCCAGCGGATGGCATGGACCGGCGCACATACCTGCACACAAAATTTGGCGGCGCAGAGGGCGCCTTGGCCGCCTATAAACCGGTCATGGATCACGCCACTGCCGCGGGTTTGAATATTGAATTTGACAAAATTCAACGCACACCAAATACGATGAATGCCCATCGACTGATCCACTGGGCCGGCATTGAAGGGCAGCAAACACCGGTGGTGTCCGCTCTGTTTCGTGCCTATTTCGTCGAAGGCCGCGACATCGGCAACCCCGAGGTTCTGGCCGATATCGCTGACAGCCACGGGCTGGACGGAGCAGTGATCCAGCGCGCCTTGGCCGGCGATGCCGACCGCGACAGCATCGCAGCGCGGGATGCATCCGCGCGCGAAATGGGGGTAAATTCCGTTCCCACCTTTATCGTCGACAGCCAATATGCCGTCCCCGGGGCACAGCCCCCGCAAATGTGGGAAAAGGTGATTGATGAACTGATCACGCGGCAGTCAGAGGCCTGATCCCCATGTCCTATGTATTGCATTACGCCCCAGATAACGCATCCTTGATCATCCGTTTGGCGCTGGATGAATTGGGCGTTGCCTATCGCACGCAATTGGTGGATCGCAGTCAGAATGCGCAAAAATCACAAACCTATCTGGCGATAAATCCCGCCGGAAAAATTCCAGTTTTGGAAACACCCGAAGGGCCAATATTTGAAACCGCTGCGATCCTTCTGTGGCTGTCGCAGCGCCATGCTGGGCTTACGCATCTTGCAAAAGAAGGCGGCCAAGCAAGATTGCTCAAATGGCTGTTTTTCATCAGCAATACGCTGCACCCCGATCTGGTCGCGCTGTTTTATCCGCACAGATACGCCGCCCCAGATGCCTTGGCCGATTTCAACATCCGAACACAGGAACGGCTGACGCATAATTATGATCTATTGAACGCGGCGGCCCATCAATGGGGTGCAGCGGCCGATCGCACGAATATCATCGAAATTTATTTGGCCACATGCTTGCGCTGGTGCCAGCTCTATCCAGTGGGCGGTGCGGATTGGTTTGCCCTGAACCGCTGGTCCGCCTTGGCAGAATTAGCCCTAAAAATGGACGCGCGCCCTGCCACGCAAAAGGCAATCATGGCCGAGGGGCTGAACCCCACCCCCTTCAGCGCCGCGGATTACGCCCAGCCCCCCGAAGGCAGCGCCACGTAAGCAACCACCATTCGTTTGCCCCCCATAAAGGGGCGATTTTAACCCTTGCCGCGCCACGGCCATGTGCTAGGTACCGCGGCAAAGAGACCACCCCCGAACCGGAGCCCGTATGAGCGCACAAGACACCACCATTCGTCACGTTGTTCTGTTCAGCAGTAAAGAGCCAGAAAACATCGGCCCCATCATTGATGGGCTGAAAATGCTGGGCACCATCCCCAGCGTGCGTCATTTCGAGGTCAAGCAGAACCTGTACAAAGACGGCATTTCAAATGAAATCGACGTGGTGGTTTATGCCGAATTCGCCAGTCAAGAAGATTTGGCCGCTTATCGCGCGCATCCAACATATGAAGACTGCATTAAAATCGTGCGCCCCCTGCGGGGGCTGCGCTTTGCCGCGGATTTCTAACACCCATGGCCCATTCGGTCCTCTTTGATAAAGGCCCGCTGGGGCAAGGCACGCTGTTTGCTGATGCGTGCGATGTGATTTTGGCCCAGACACCAGCAGATGTCCCCGCGGCGCTTGACCAGATGCAAGCGGCGCGCGATGCAGGGAAATGGCTGGCGGGGTATATGTCATATGAATTGGGATATGCGCTGATCCCAGACATTGCAGATTATATGCCACAAAACCGCCGCGATGCGCTGTTGCGCTTTGGCGTGTTTGATGCCACATGCACGCCCGATACCGCCCAAGATGGCGCTTTCACCATCACTGATTTTACCCCCTTATGGTCCTTTGATGATTACAAAGCTGCCTTTGATCAGGTGCATGAGTATCTGAAATCCGGTGATTTTTATCAGGCCAATCTGACCTTTCCCATGCAGGCGGATTTTACCGGCTGTCCACGTGCGCTGTTTGAACATCTGCGCGCGCGGCAACCCGTGCCGCATGGGGCGCTGGTGGATTTGGGGGGGCCGGTGCTGATCTCGCGCTCGCCCGAATTGTTCTTTTCTTTGGATCAGGATGGCACCTTGTCCACCCGCCCCATGAAAGGCACAATCAAACGCGGAGCAACCCCAGCCGAGGATGCAGCGCTGCGCGAGCAGCTGGCAAGCAGTATCAAAAACCGCGCTGAAAACCTGATGATCACAGATCTGCTGCGCAATGATTTTGGCCGTATTGCTGAAATCGGGTCCGTGCGTGTGCCAAAATTATACAGCATCGAAAGCTATGCCACCGTGCATCAGATGACATCATTGGTGATGGCGCAGCTGAAACCCCAGCAATCCTTGCAAGATATTTTCAGCGCGGTCTTTCCCTGCGGATCCATCACTGGCGCGCCAAAAATTCGCGCGATGCAGATCCTGTCGCAGCTCGAACCCTTTGCCCGTGATGCCTATTGCGGGGCGATTGGTTGGCTGGCACCATCGGGTGCGATGGAATTTAACGTGGCCATCCGCACCATCATCCATGATGGATCAGGCCGCCTGACGCTGAATGTCGGCGGCGGCGTGGTCTATGACAGCACCGCCGCATCCGAATATGATGAAGCCCTGCTGAAAGCCAGCTTCGCCCAAAACCTGTAATTCACATTATAGCGGGCCTTGGCCCTGCCCAATTGAAAAAGCGCGCCCCAATGGGCGCGCTTTGCTGTGTTCGGGTTGGGCTGTGGTGTTAACCCAGCAGCGCCTTGATCTGGTGGTCCTGCAAGCTGGGCCGCGCGGTGGGTTGTGGCGCAAGCTCCAGTTCGGGGAACAGCTCTAGCAGCTCATCGCGCTGATCCGCGTTCAGGGCCGACATCGCGTCCACGCCGGGGTGGAAGCTTTCGCTCCAAGCCCCATCGGCGCAGATCAATTCGTGCTGATCAAACATCAGATGCAGATAGCTGATCTGATCCACCGATGCTCGTTCGATCCCCGGACGCCCAACCAGCGCGATGGCGGGCAGCAGAACCTCAGCCGTGCCAAACATCGCTGCCGCCTTGGCCGAACGGTACAGAACGCGGTGCTGCGGTGACAGCATCATGTCGCGCGTCGGCAGGCCACCGCCAAGCGCGCCTTTGCGGATCAGAACCGGCGCCACCTTCGGCAAGGTCATTCCCCTCGCCGCCTGAGACACTGTCATCGCCGGTTCCGCCATCGACGACATCATCGCCGAGGCCACCATCAGTGACATCATTCCCATCGCCACCATCAACACTGTCATTGCCGGCGCCGCCATCCAAGCTGTCTGCGCCAGCGCCACCAGTGGCTTCATCCGCGCCAGATTCGCCAAGCCATTCTGCCGGTGCGTCGCCAGAAACAGCAAACACCGCATCTGCGCCATAAAGCACATCGGCCTGCGCGGCGGTCAAATCCGCCTGCGTAACGCCCAGCAGGGTGATGGCATCGCCGCCACCGAAATCAACGATAGCATTACCGGACCCATCATCGCCAAAACTTGGCGCATCATTGCTGTGACCGGACAGATCCAGCATATCACGCAACACATCGAAGCCATTGATTTTGATCGAACCGCGACCATCTTCGGCAATAATGCGGTAGAACCCGTCGTTGGATGGGGTGGCCAATGCAATGACCTCGACCCCGGTCATGGCCTCAATGCCATCTGTTCCATTGCTGATGCGATCGCTGGAGGCACCCAATCTGATGACCATTTCAGTCGAGAAGGCCGCAATTTGCAGTGTGTCATCCCCAGATGCACCGCTGTCCGTGATCACATTATTTGCGCCGTCGCCAGAGTTCAGCTGATAAACATCGCCATCCTCACCACCGTCAAGCGTATCTGCCCCGCTGCCAGCGGTCAAAGTATCAGCGCCGGCACCACCATCAAAGGCGTCATCGCCGGCCCCACCAACCATCAGGTCAGCCCCGTCACCCCCAAACAGGGCATCATCGCCGCCATCCCCATAGAGGCTGTCATCGCCGGCCTCCCCGTACAGGCTGTCTGCGCCATCGCCGCCCGAGATGATATCTTTGGCCAATGACCCTGTCACACTGTCATCGCCAAAATTTCCCTTCAACAAGTCGCCCTGGGCTGTGCTGTCCGTCCCAGTTGTCGAGGACACAATCGTATCGTTGCCGGCGCCGCCATCAACGGTATCTATGCCGTCTTCGCCATCCAGATAATCGTCACCATCTTCCCCATAAAGATAGTCAATCCCATCACCACCAAACAGGCTGTCTGCGCCTTC
>JALQTR010000185.1 GCA_023260835.1 Paracoccaceae bacterium | reverse complement strand
AAGCCCAGACCGGCTTCCAGAATGTGATCTTCGCAGGTAATGTCATGGCCAAAATGCCGGAACGCCTTTTCGATGCGGCAGCTGTCCATCATATGCATGCCGCACAGACGTGCGCCCAAACCCTGTGCCGCGGCCCAGATGGTTTCAAACACATGTCCTGCCATATCGGATGAGACGTAAATCTCCCACCCCAGCTCACCCACGTATGACACGCGATGCGCACGGGCCAATCCCATGCCAATCTCGATCTCGCGCGCGGTGCCAAAGGGATGTGCATTGTTGGAAAAATCATTGGGGCTGACGGCCTGCATCAATGCGCGGGCATTGGGGCCCATCACCGCCAATACGCCTTCGCCGGCGGTCACATCGGTGATGGTGACGCGCAGATCGCCGCGGTGACGATCCAACCATGTCTGATCGGCCAAACGCGTGGCCGCGGGGGTCACCACCAAATAGGCCGCTTCGGACAGGCGTGTTACCGTCACATCCGCCTCGATCCCGGCGCGGGGGTTCAGAAATTGCGTGTAAACGATTTTCCCTGGCTCGACCCGCATCTGCGCGCCGCAGACCTGGTTCAGGAACCGTTCGGCATCTGGGCCTTCAACCCGAATTTTGCCAAAGCTGGACATATCATAAATGCCAATGTTTTGGCGCACGGCCATATGTTCGTCGCGCGCATTGTCGAACCAGTTTTGTCGGCCCCAGCTGTAATTGTATTCGCGCGCCTGACCGTCGCGGGCAAACCAATTCGCGCGTTCCCATCCTGCCAATTCGCCAAAGACCGCGCCTTCGGCGGCCAGATGATGGTGGAAGGGCGTGCGCCGCACGCCGCGCGCCGTGGCCTTTTGCCGGTAGGGGAAGTGATCGGCATACAGCAGCCCCAGCGTTTCTTTGGACCGCTCGAACAGGTAATGTTTGTTGCCCTGAAAGGGTTGCATGCGCGAAATATCCACATCGCCCAGATCAAAGGGTTTTTCGCCACTGTCCATCCATTCGGCCAGCGCCATCCCTGCGCCACCGGCTGATTGAATGCCGATGGAATTAAACCCAGCCGCGACCCACACATTATCTGACCCCGGCGCCAGCCCCAGATGATAGGCATCATCAGGGGTGAAGCTTTCTGGCCCATTAAAGAAGGTGTGAATCCCCGCCTGTTCCAGCATCGGCATCCGGTTGACGGCAGCGGCCAAGATGGGTTCAAAATGGTCGAAATCTTCGGGCAATTGGTCAAATTCGAAACTGTCGGGAATTCCGTTCATCCCCCAGGGTTTTGACACTGGTTCAAACGCGCCCAGCATCATTTTACCGGCGTCTTCTTTATAATAGGCGCATTCATCCGGCACGCGCAGCACCGGCAGGCTGGTCAGCCCGTCAATCGGTTCGGATACGATATAGAAATGTTCACAGGCGTGCAGCGGGACATTCACGCCGGCCATGCGCCCGACCTCATGCCCCCACATACCGGCACAATTGACGATCATATCGCAGTCAATCCGCCCCGATGTGCCGTCTTCGGACACCCAATCCACATAGGTAACGCGCGCGCCAGTGCGGCCAATGGCCGTCACGCGTGTGCGTTCCACAACCTGCGCACCGCGCATTTGCGCACCCTTGGCCATGGCGCGGGCGATATTGCCGGGATCCCCCTGCCCGTCTTTGTCCAGATAGACGCCGGCCAGCACATCATCGGTGTTCAGATGCGGATAACGGGCCTTGACCTCATCTGGGGTGATCTCGGTGATGTCGACGCCAAAGGCGCGGGCCATGGCGGCGGATCGGAAAATCTCTTCCTTGCGCTCTTCTGTCAGGGCAACTGTGATCGATCCCACACGTTTGAACCCTGTGGCGATGCCGGTTTCTTCCTCCAGCGATCCGTAAAGCTCCTGACTGTATTTGGCCAAACGGGTCATGTTTGCGGTGGCGCGCAGCTGTGCGATCAGGCCGGCCGCGTGCCATGTTGTGCCGGATGTCAACGATTTGCGTTCCAGCAGTACAATATCTTTCCAGCCCTTTTTGGCCAGATGATAGGCAACAGAACAGGAAACAGAATAATGGCATTTCTTAATGACCGTGTTTTTGACAATGGCC
>JALQTR010000144.1 GCA_023260835.1 Paracoccaceae bacterium | reverse complement strand
CGCTGGAGCGGGCGGGGATTGAACGTGGTGCGCGCTGTGGCTATCCCATCGGTTTGTCCTATCCGCCCGATTGGGGCGAACGGACTGTCTCATTGCGCGCCGAAGACCAAACCATTCTAAAGCCCGGGATGACATTCCATTTCATGCCCGGCCTGTGGATGAAAGATTGGGGCATGGAAATCACCGAAACCATCCTGATCACCGAAGACGGCCCCGCAGAAACCCTGTGCAACCGTCCACGTAAGATGTTTGTAAAGCCATGACCAAACGCCCCGCGACCGCCCTTGCCGACACCATCGCGCAACTGGATCAGCTGATCGCCTTTCCAACCGTGTCCACCGACAGCAATTTGGACCTGATCGCCTATGCGGCGAATGTCCTGACGGATCTGGGCGCCAAGGTCGAGGTGCACAGCGATACCAGCGGCACCAAAGCCAATCTTTACGCCGTGCTGGGGCCACAAGTCCTTGGCGGGGTGCTTTTATCGGGCCACAGCGATGTGGTGCCGGTGATTGACCAAGATTGGACCAGCGATCCGTTTAAAATGGATCAGCGCGATGATCGGCTCTATGGCCGTGGGGCCTGCGATATGAAAGGGTTCATCGCCGCATCCTTGGCGATGGCCCAACATTACGCCGCCGCACCATTGCAGCGGCCCGTGCATTTCGCGTTTACCCATGATGAAGAAACCGGCTGTTTGGGTGCGCAGGATCTGTGCGATCTGCTGCGCGGGCGCGATGTGCTGCCCAGCACCGCCATCATTGGCGAGCCAACCGAAATGCGCATCATCGAAGGCCATAAGGGGTGCTGTGAATACACCACCTCCTTTACTGGATTGCCTGGGCATGGATCCGCGCCCCATCTGGGCGTGAATGCGGCGGAATATGCCGTGCGTTACATCACCCGCCTGATGGAACTGCGCGAGGAAATGAAACCCCGCGCCCCAGAGGGCAGCCGGTTTGATCCCCCCTATACCACGATGAACATCGGCGGGATCCGCGGCGGTGTGGCGCATAATGTGATTGTAAACCGCGCCGAAGTGGATTGGGAATTCCGCCCCGTCAATCGCAGTGATTTTGATTTCTTCAAATCGCAAATCGCCGATTACGCGCAAAATGTCCTGCTGCCACAGATGCGGGCGGTTTATCCCCAATCCGACATCAGCACCCGCACCATCGGCGAGGTTGCGGGTCTTGAGCCCATGGATGACAACGCCGCACGCGCGTTGGTGTCAGAGCTTACAGGATCAAACGGTGCCGATGTGGTTGCCTTTGGCACCGAAGCAGGGCTGTTTCAAAGCCTGGGAATGGATGCGGTGGTCTGCGGCCCTGGTTCAATCGAACAGGCGCATAAAGCCGATGAATTCGTCAGCTTGGCGCAGATGGAGCAATGTTTGGATATGCTGGCGGGCCTTGGGCAAAAGCTGTGCGAACCGGCCTAACACAGCATACATATCCATTGAACACGAAAAACGGGCGCCTTTGCGCCCGTTTTTTATTGGATCAAAGCATCATCACCCCAGCAGCTGGCCACCTGCTGAACAAAATCATCGCCGCGGGTTTCAAAATTATCGTATTGATCGAAACTGGCCGCGGCTGGGGATAACAGCACCGTATCGCCCGGCTGCGCATCTTGCAGTGCGGCGCGCACGGCAACATCCATCGTGGTGCAAATCTGCAATGGCGTCTGCCCCAGTTGCAGGGCGAATTTTTCCGCTTCGCGCCCGATGACATAGGCCTTGGCCACAGACCCAAGCGACCCTTGCAGCGCGCCCAGACCGCCGTCCTTTTCCAATCCACCGCAGATCCAACGGATGCGCGAAAAGGCAGCCAACGCCTTGGCCGCACTGTCAGGGTTGGTGGCTTTGCTGTCATTCACCGCAATTACCCCGTCCTTTTGTGCGATCTTCTGCGCGCGATGGGGCAAGCCCGCAAAGCTGCGCAAACCCGCCTCGATCTGGCGGGGACCAAGGCCAAGTGCCCGCGCCGCAGCATAGGCCGCGCAGGCGTTTTGATGGTTATGCGCACCCGGCAGATTGTCAAAATCCCGCAGATCAATATTGGCCAGCTGTTTACCCTTGCGCCATTCGACCAGAAACCCTTTGCGCGCGAAAATCGCCCAGCCAGCGCCAAAGGGTTTTCGCCCACCATAGATACGAATGACCCGTTCATCGCTGGGCCCTTGGGACAGCTGATTGGCCAAAAATTGGCCTTCGAGTTCATCCATGCCGATCACCGCATGATCCGGACCACCTTCAGCAAAAAGGCGTCGTTTCGCGGCGAAATACCCGCCCAGCCCCGCATGGCGGTCCAAATGGTCGGGGCTGATGTTGGTCAGCACGGCAATATCCGGTGTCAGCGCGCGGGCAAGTTCCGTTTGGTAGGAGCTCAGCTCAAGCACGATCACCCCACCATTCTGTGGCGGGTCCAGATCAAACACCGCGCGGCCAATATTCCCGCCCAATTGCGCAGGACGCCCCGCCGCGCATAAAATATGGTGGATCAAGGCCGAACAGGTGGATTTCCCATTGGAACCGGTCACCGCAACCACCTTGGGTGAGCGATCAAATTCAATCCAATCTTGGCGTCCGAACGAGGCAAAGAACACCCCGATATCATTATCAACCGGCACCCCCGCCGCCCAAGCGGCCGCAATGGCCGGATGCGGCTGCGGGTAAAGATGCGCAATACCAGGGGACGTGATCAGCGCGGACAGGCCATCCATATCTTCGGCCCGGCCAAGGGGCTGCACCGTCAGCCCCTGCGCCGCGGCGCGGTCCCTTGCCGCGGCCCCATCATCCCAGACCACAACATTCGCGCCACCAGTTTGCAGGGCCTGCGCCACGGCAAGCCCCGTGCGCCCCAGCCCCAAAACCGCCACGTTTTGACCCGCATAAAGATCGGTTGAAATCATCGAACCAGCCCTAGCGCAGCTTCAGCGTGGCCAGGCCAATCATCGCCAAAATCAATGAAATAATCCAAAACCGGATCACGATCTGCGGTTCGGCCCAGCCCTTCTTTTCGTAATGGTGATGAATCGGCGCCATCAAAAACACGCGCCGGCCTGTGCGTTTGAAATACAGAACTTGGATGATCACCGACAGGGCCTCGACCACGAACAGCCCACCGATAATCCCCAAAACAATCTCATGCTTTGTTGCAACAGCAATCGCGCCCAAAGCCCCACCCAAAGCCAGTGATCCGGTATCGCCCATAAAGACAGCCGCAGGCGGCGCATTATACCACAAAAATCCCAGCCCCCCGCCGATCAGTGCCGCGGTAAAGACCAGTATTTCCCCAGTGCCAGGCACATAATGTACATCCAAATAGGCGCTGAAATCCACCCGTCCCACGGCATAGGCAATCACCCCAAAGGCGCCGGCGGCAATCATGACAGGCATAATCGCCAACCCATCCAGCCCGTCCGTCAGGTTCACCGCATTGGCCGCTCCAACGATCACAAACATGGCAAAAGGAATAAAAAACAGGCCCAAATTCAACAGCGCATCTTTGAAGATCGGAAAGGCCAGCGCGTTTTGCAGCCCAACTGGATGTAAATAGCTGGCCACCACGGTGGCAATACCGGCAATTAAAAACCCCAATGCCAATCGCACACGCCCGGGCACCCCATTGGTGTTTTGTTTGGATACCTTGGCGTAATCATCCGCAAACCCGATCAGCGCAAACCCCAGCGTTACCCCCATGGTGATCCACACATAGCCGTTGTCCAAACGTGCCCATAACAAGGTCGACACCAGCAACGCACCAACAATCAGCAGCCCCCCCATGGTGGGCGTGCCCGCTTTGGCAAAATGCCCTTCGGGTCCGTCATTCCGGATCGGCTGCCCCTTGCCCTGACGACGGCGCAGAACATTGATCAGCGGCTGGCCAAAGATAAACCCAAACAACAGCGCGGTCATAAAGGCGCCACCTGCCCGAAAGGTGATGTAGCGAAACAGGTTAAAGAAATCGCCCCCATCGCTGAATAAGGTCAACCAGTAAAACATTATTCACGCTCCTTCATGGTTATGGGGGTGGTGTTGATATCGGTTTGACCCAATTGGCGAATAAGGTCAACAATTTGCCGCAGACCCATTGAATTGGAGGCTTTGACCAATACAGCATCCCCTGCCTGCAATTGATTGGGCAGATCCGGCATCAAATCCTGCGCCCTATCGACGTGCAGACCTTGCCGCGATTTGGGTAAAGCCATGTTCAAGGACTGCGCCAATGGGCCAACTGTATGCACCTGATCGATCTGCTGCATTGCGGGCAAATCGGCCAATTGCGCATGCAATTGGGCTGCATCCGGACCAAGTTCCTTCATATCCCCCAAAACGGCGATACGACGTGTCGCTGGTAACTGCGCCAATGTTTCAATGGCGGCGGCCATTGATGCAGGATTCGCATTATAAGCGTCATCAACCACGCGCAGCGTGCCATTTTGCAGCGCAACATCATAAATGGCCCCGCGCCCCCCTTCGGGGGTCCACAGCGATAAATCCTTGGCCGCTGCGCGCAGATCCAGCCCCAAGGCCCGCGCTGCACATAACACGCCCAACGCATTCATCGCAAAATGCAATCCACGCGCAGTCAAGGAAAATTCAACAGCCTGATCGGCAATGATTGCTCGGCACTGCAACTGCACCCCATCATCTTGCACAGACAGAAGCCGCGCATCGCCATGATCTGCGCCAAACCCAATCACCGTTTGCGCATGGTGCTTCGCTACATTGGCCAACCGATCCGATGTTGGTAGGTCTGCAAAATAAATTGCCGTTCCATTGGGTGACAGTCCTGTGAAAATCGCAGCCTTTTCATCGGCAATACCTGCCAGTGATCCAAATGCCTCAAGATGCGCAGGGGCAACCGTAGTAACCAATGCCACATCCGGCTGGGCCATCTGCGCCAATGGGGCAATTTCTCCGGGATGGTTCATGCCAATTTCGATCACTGCATAATCGGTATCGCGTGGCATACGTGCCAATGTCAGCGGCACCCCCCAATGATTGTTGTAAGAGGCAACCGATGCATGGCTGCGCCCCTGTTGGGCGCATAAAACGCACAGCATGTCTTTGGTGGTCGTTTTTCCAACAGATCCAGTGATGGCCGCCACACGCGCCTTTGTGCGCAGACGCGCGGCGCGCCCCATATCCTGAAGTGCGGTTTGTACATCCGGCACCATAATCAGTGGCGCATCGGCCGCCACACCATCTGGGACGCGCGACACCAATGCACCTGCGGCACCCGCAGCCAAAGCCGCCGCAACAAAATCATGACCATCGCGAGCCGCCGATAGGGCGACAAATAAATCCCCCGGTTGCAAACTGCGCGTATCAATCGATATGCCATTGACGTTAAAATCTGATGATGCACGCCCAGACGTGGCGGCGGCGATTTCAGATGCGGTCCATAAATTCTGTGTCATGCGCGGCCCTCTAATGCGGCGATGGCAAGGCTTGCTTGTTCAATGTCATCAAAGGGATAGGTCACGCCATCATAAACCTGCCCTGTTTCATGCCCCTTGCCGGCAATCAACAATGCATCCCCCGGCCCTAACAGGTGAACTGCGCGCAAAATTGCCTCGGCCCGGTCGGGGATTTGCTGTGCGTCTGGGGCCCCAGATTGAACCGCATCACGGATTGCGGCGGGGTCTTCGCTGCGGGGGTTATCATCCGTGATAATGACCCGATCAGCAGACGCAGCAGCCGCCGATCCCATAAGCGGTCGTTTCGAGCTGTCACGGTCCCCCCCTGCCCCGATAATCGCAACCAGCTGTCCCAACACATGCGGCCGCAGGGCCGTCAAAGCGGTTTTCACCGCATCAGGCGTATGGGCGTAATCGACAAAAACCGCCGCCCCATTGGCGCGGCATCCCGCAAGCTGCATCCGCCCACGCACGCCGGACACCCGCGGCAGCGCGGCAAACACATCTGCCGCCGGCGCGCCGCACGCAATCACCAAACCCGCCGCCAATGCCAGATTATCGGCCTGAAAGGCCCCAATAAGCGGCACATAAACCTGCGCGATTTGTGCACCATATTGTAGGCGCAAATCCAACCCAGCCGTTTGCGCCCGTGTTGCCAAAATACGCAAATCGGCAT
Source organism: Paracoccaceae bacterium (assembly GCA_023260835.1). Classification (GTDB taxonomy): domain Bacteria; phylum Pseudomonadota; class Alphaproteobacteria; order Rhodobacterales; family Rhodobacteraceae; genus JALQTR01. The sequence continues at coordinate 13,100 of JALQTR010000144.1, read as the reverse complement.
CGGCATCATGGCCAACCGTCAGAACGCGCGGCCCCTGAGGCGCAGCCTGTAAAGCAGTTGCAAATTCGGCTAATTTTGGATCATCAATATTGATAACCGCGGTGCCGGTGCTGGGCAGAATATCCTGAAAAAGGCGGGCTTTGGCCGCAAAATAGCTGTCCAAATCGTGGTGATAATCCAGATGATCTTGGGTGAAATTACTGAACCCCGCCGCCTGAATTTGCACCGCATCCAGACGGTTTTGATCCAGCCCGTGGCTTGAGGCCTCCATCGCGGCATGGGTGATCCCAGCGGTCGCTGCACCGGCAAGAGCTTCGTGTAATGTAATGGGATCGGGTGTTGTGTGCGCTAATGGGGCATGCCAATCGCCCTCGACCCCGACTGTGCCCAGATTGACCGCAGGCTTCCCCATCGCCTGCCAAATTTGCCGCGTAAAGCTGGCGATCGAGGTCTTTCCATTGGTGCCGGTCACCGCAACCATATGCGAAGGCTGCGCCCCAAACCACAGCGCCGCTGCCCCCGCCAATGCCGCGCGCGGCGCCTGCGTTATGCACAGCGCCAGCAGGCGGCCATCGGCCAAAGCCGCATCAATCTGTGCCACTGCCTGCGCCGCCCCAGCGGGGTCCGTTAAAACGGCAATCGCGCCACGTTCTATCGCTTGGTCAAGGTAAGAAATACCGTGCGCGCGCAGACCAGACAAAGCAACAAACAACCCGTCTTTTTCCAGCTTTCGATGATCAGACGCCAATCCAGTGATCGTACAATCCTGTCCGCGGCTAACAGATAATCCCAATTCGGATAAACGAGCAGCGGCCATAGTGTGTTCCTGTTTTTGAGGGCATTAGCACGGGGCCAAGCCACGGATCAATCGCATTTCACGGGCCTAGTTCAGCGCCGCAAATTCACGCAAATCTGGGCGCAAACCCAGCAATGGCGCAACGCGGGAAATGACCTCGGCGGCGACCGGAACGGCCGTCCAACCAGCGGTGCGGCGCGCCTCGAGCCCCGATGTTTCAACCGGTTCATCCAATGAAATCACCAGCACATATTCTGGATTATCTGCGGGAAACATCGACGCAAATGTGGTGATCACCTTATCCTCATGGTATCCACCTGTGCGTGCTGGCTTATCCGCTGTGCCTGTTTTGCCGGCGACGGCATAGCCTGGCACCTGCGCCATGGATGCGGTCCCTTGTGTCACAACCCCGCGCAGCATGGCGCGCGCCTTTTGCGCCACCTTCGCCGATATGATCTGCGTGCCTTCACCTGAACCACCTTTGATCAAGGTTGGACGCACCGATTTGCCGCCATTTGCAATTGCCGCATAGGCCGCGGCCAAATGCAGTGGGCTGGCCGACAGGCCATGGCCATATGAAATCGTCATCGTGGACAGTTCAGACCAGTTTTTGGGCAATATGGGGCGGGCCACACGGGCCTCGGGCATTTCAAGCGCTACGGGTTCAAAGAATCCCAATTGACGCAGAAAATCCTGCTGTGCTTCGGCGCCAATTTTCTGCGCAACCCGCGCGGTTCCAATGTTGGACGATTTTTCAATCACTTGCTGCAAAGACAGCTTTGGGCCGTAATTATGGAAATCACGGATTTTGAACCGTCCCCAACGCAGCGGCCCTTTTGTGTCGATCATATCATCCGCATCAAAAAGACCCATTTGCATGGCCTGCGCCGCGGCAAAAATTTTAAATGTCGACCCCAGTTCATAAACGCCCTGCACGGCGCGGTTGAAAATTGGGCTGTCAGACGGATCACCCGAACGCGGCGGCAAGGGCCGGTTGTTTGGGTCAAAATCTGGCAAACTGGCCAAGGCAATTATTTCACCGCTGTGCGCATTCATCAAAATACCAGCAGCCCCTTTGGCCTGCATCATGCGCATGCCGCCAGCCAGCACCTTTTCTATTGCAGCCTGCGCCGACAGATCCAGGGACAATTGCAAAGGATCATCCGCGCGGGCAGGATCGCGCAACGTGTCATCGTAGAAAGATTCAATGCCGGCCAATCCTTTGATTTCTGCAGCATAAACAGCTTCGCGCCCGAAACCGGCCCCGCCCAAAACATGCGACGCCAAACGACCATTGGGGTACACCCGCATTTCACGCGGGCCAAACAGCAACCCTGGCTCACCCAAATCATGCACGGCTTGACGTTGTGACGCGGATAATTTTTTGCGCACCCAAACGAAACTGCGCTTGCCAGTGAAATCCTGCAGCAAATCATCCGCGTTCAAATCTGGAAAAATCTGCGCCAGTCCTGCCGCGGCACGGGCCGGATCCACCAAATCACGCGTTTGCGCATAAAGCGCATAGGTTTCCATATTGGTGGCCAAAATACGCCCATGGCGATCCACAATATCCGCGCGCTGCGTTAACATCCGCGCGCCAGAGCTGCGCAGGGTCGGTTCTGCCGGATCCGCGCTGGCCAATTGCCCCATGCGCATTCCAACCGTACCAAAGCACATCAAAAACGCCGCCCCCAGCATCAACAACCGCCCCGCGGCCTGCGCCCGGGCGGTTTCGCGCATCGCATTGGTGCGGGCCTGAATGTTTTGGCGTTCAATATCATCTGGATTTTGGCCCTTGGCCCGGGCCGCCAGAATTTTAACCAATGGACGAAGCGGCGCACGGATCATTGCTGCCCCCCATCAAATGACACATCCATCGACGCCCCGACCGCAGCCGCCGGTATTGTTGGGAACGGCAGATCCGCCACAGTTGCAAACTGCTGCGCCCGCATTGGCATCAACCCCAAATGGGAAAACTGTTGATCGGCCAAACGCGACAACCGTTCTGGCCGATTTAAATAGGCCCATTCTGCGCGCAACTTTGATAATTCTGACCGCGTACTGGAAATGTCGGCCCGCACCTGCGCCACCGCGTCATAGGCCGCTTTGGTGCGATAATTTTCTTTATACGCCCAAAACGCCAAAGCAATTACAAATAATGCCGGAGATAAAAGCCAAATCAACCTCATAGCTTACCCTCTAATATCGGCATGCCCAGCTGGACGGGATCTATAGGGGTGATGGGGGCGTTCAAACGGCGCGCCACGCGCAATTTTGCCGACCGCGACCGTGGGTTTGCCGCGCATTCCGCGGCATCTGCCACAATTGCCTTGCGCGTGATCAGTTCAAATTGGGATGGCTGCTGCTGAACGGCCGGGGCATATCGATTGGCATTGCCCGCCGCGCCCGCGCGCAGCTTGAAGAACCGCTTGACCATACGATCCTCGATCGAATGAAAGGTCACAACGGCCAATAACCCGCCCGGACGCAGCGCCCGTTCCGCCGCCAAAAGTCCCTGATACAGCTGGCCATATTCATCATTCACAGCGATCCGCAACGCCTGAAAGCTGCGGGTGGCTGGATGGGCCTGCCCCGGCTTTGGCCGCGGTAAGACGCCCTCAATCAACTTGGCCAGCTCAGCGGTGCGGGTGATCGGCCGCGCACGACAGATTGCGCGCGCGATTTGGCGCGATGCGCGCTCTTCCCCATAAAGGTACACAATATCCGCCAAAACGGCCTCATCCAAGGAATTGACCAAATCCGCAGCACTGGCCCCTGATTGCGCCATGCGCATATCCAGCGGACCATCCTTCATAAAGGAAAATCCGCGATCCGCCTGATCCAACTGCATGGATGAGACGCCCAAATCCAGCACAACCCCATCAAGGTTTTGGGCATATTCATCCATCTGCCCAAACGTGCCCTGAACCAGCGTCAGCCGATCCGCATAATCCGCAGCCCAACTGGCGGCCATATCAAACACCATTGGATCGCGATCCACAGCCGTCACATGATCCACTCCAGCATCCAAAAGGGCGCGCGTGTAACCGCCCGCCCCGAATGTGCCATCCAACCAATGCCCCTGAACCGGTGCAATTTTATCCAAAATCGGGTCGATTAAGACCGGAATATGCGGCGCATCCGTCATTCCGGCGCACCCCCAGAGAAATTCGTCAGGCTCAGCGGATCAAACCCATCCTCTTGCGCATCCAAGAAGGCCTGCACTTCGGCATCGGCATCGGCGGCATAGGCCGCACTGTCCCAAATTTCAAAATAATCACCCATGGCAGCCATATAGGCCTCGGCGCCCAGGTTGATCTGCAAACGGCGCTCTTTGGGCAGAACAATGCGGCCATCACGATCCACCGTGGTTTCCCAGGAATTGCTCAGGATCATTCTACTGGCCATTTTACGCTGAACTGACCCGCGCGGCAGGGCGTTAATGTCCCGTTCAATCTGCGCCATTGCGTCGATTGTATAAACATGAAGGCAGTTCTTCAGGTGCGGGCCATACAGCAGAACCAACCTTGGCGTTTGGGTCTGCGCAAAAGCGGGATCGCCCAATTCAAGCACGCGACGAAAATCAGCTGGGATCGATACACGCCCCTTGCTGTCCACCTTTTGTGGAAATGCGCCGCGAAATGTAGGTTCCAAAAACCCGCTCCTACCCGTTTTCAATAAAAAGGGGCGGCGCCCAGGCCACTGCCACAGCCCAAATGCCACCCCTTTTCTGTTCATCTGCGCCTGAGTGACCTTGGGGGGAATAACCCAAAGCGCAAATTCTTATCTTCGATGGTGCGGGCGCCTGTATGAAACCTGCTCTGGTTTTATTTGGGCTGTTTGCCGCCCTTATTATGAGTTCCGCCACATCGTGTAATAGTGATACGATGGGAATTTATGGAAATCAATGGAAAAAATTGGGAAATTATGGAAAAATTTACTGAACTCTTGCTTACAGACTGAAGGTTCACATTTTAAATTCAGTCAAGTAATTGTTTTAAATGTAAAAATATTTACACTCCTTACTGATAGGCCTTAATATTTAATTCCCATAAAATCCCACAAAAAACAAAAACCACCCGCATTTTACTGCGGGTGGTTCAAAATTTTGCGCGTTTAATGCGGATTAGCTGGCCAAAACGCGGGCCTCGATCGCTTCCCAAACGGTTTGCGCGACATTTGTCCCGTCAAACCGTTCCATTTCTTGGATACCTGTTGGGGATGTCACGTTGATTTCGGTCAAGTAATCGCCAATCACATCGATCCCAACAAAGATCAGGCCCTTTTCTTTCAATACGGGACCAATTCGGTTGCAAATTTCATGATCCCTTGCGGTCAGGCCAATTGCCTCGGGCCGGCCACCGGCGTGCATGTTGCTGCGCGTCTCGCCTGCCGCCGGAACCCGATTGATTGCCCCAACCGCAACGCCGTCCACCAAAATAATCCGCTTATCCCCATTCGAAACATCTGGCAGAAATTTTTGAACAATCAACGGCTCGCGGCTGAAGCCCGTGAACAATTCGAACAGCGAATTCAGATTGCGATCGGCATCATCCAACCGAAACACACCCGCCCCACCGTTTCCGTAAAGCGGTTTTAAGACGATGTCGCCATGTTCAACCTTGAACGCGCGCAATGTATCCAAATCGCGGGCGATGGTCGTAGGGGGCGTCAAATCTGGAAAATCCAGCACCATCAGCTTTTCAGGGCAATTGCGCACCCAAAATGGATCATTCACAACCAACGTTTGCGGATGAATGCGTTCCAACAGATGCGTTGTGGTGATGTAATGCATATCAAACGGGGGGTCCTGACGCAGCAAAACCACATCAACATCGGCCAAATCCTGCGCACGGCGCGGCCCCAAAGTGGCATGCGCCCCCTGCACCCGCGCGACCGTCACATCATGCCCTTCCGCAAAAATGCGGCCCGCACGATAGCTGAGCTGATCTGGTGTATAGTAAAATAAGGAATGCCCGCGCTTCTGCGCCTCTTCCGCCAAACGAAATGTGCTGTCAGCGTTAATATTGACCCCTTCAATCGGGTCCATTTGAATTGCAATCTTCATCTATCCGCCTCCGACGCGATCATTGGGTTTGTTCTGCCCAAGGATGCCACCGGATGCAATGAATTAGTTCACCATTTGCACATTGTTGATCTGCTCAACCCGTCCCGCCGCATCCACCAACGCCAAATCAAATCGCATATCGCACAGCATGCTATGCCCATTCACGGCAAGATATTCTTCGGCAGCTTGGGCAATGCGCGCAGCCTGACGGGACTGCAACCGTTGGGCCGCCTGCGCATGGGTGCGGGCCTTTTTAACCTCGACGAAGACCAAGTAATCGCCATCACGCAGCACCAAATCAATTTCGCCAGCCTGTCCGCGCCATCGCTGATTTAATATGGCCGCGCCTTTCGATGCGTAACAGCGTTGAACGGCATCCTCTGCCGCAAGGCCGGAAACATAATTTACCCCAGATTTAATCGTCTTATTCATCCGTTTTCCCCGCATCCAATTCAAGCGCCAATTGATAGACGCGCCGCTTTGGAATACCAAAGGCCTGCGCCACCAATTGAGAGGAATCTTTCAACGAATGCGTTAACATTGCGTTTTGCAATGCCACTTCAATGCTTTCATTTGTATGTGTTTTGGCCAATGCGCGATCAATGACCACCACAATTTCGCCTTTGGGTGGCGTATGCGCCACCTGCGCAGCCAATTCACCCAATGGCGCGCGCAAAACCTGTTCAAATTTTTTCGTCATCTCGCGGCACAGGGCCGCTGGACGATCAGCCCCCAACACATCAGCCGCAGCAGCCAAACTGGCAGCAATGCGTTTGGGCGATTCGTAAAACACCAAACTGGCACTAACATCCGCCACATCCGCCAAGGCACTGCGCCGCGCCTGTGTGGCATTGGGTAAAAATCCCAAAAACAAGAAACGATCTGTGGGCAGCCCAGCCAAGGTCAGCGCGTTGATCACGGCGCAAGCCCCCGGCGCTGCGGTCACCAAATGGCCAGCCGCCGCTACAGCACGCGATAGTTCAAACCCGGGATCCGCGATCAATGGCGTGCCTGCCTCAGAGGCATAGGCCACAGAATGGCCCTGTTCAATCAATGCCAAAATCCCCGCCTGGCTTTGCGCGCCGCTATGATCGTGGTGGGAAATCACTTTGCGCCCATCCACTGGCACCCCATGAATACCCATAAGCCGGCGCAGGGACCGCGTGTCTTCGGCCACCAAAACATCCGCTGAGGCCAAAATATCCAGCGCATGCAATGTAATGTCCCGCGCCGCCCCGATGGGGGTTGCAACAAAATATAATCCCGCAGGAAGTTTTTGCGTTTGCGCAATCATCGCTGGACCCCTTGGTTCATCAGGGTATTATAGAGGGTGAGTTTAGGGATGATTAAGGATGATCGGGACAATGGGATTGCTCTCTTTTCGAATTCAGCGGCGCGGACTGCCGAAACTGGGCCATTTGGCCCTGGGGCTTGCAGTGGCCGCTTTGACCGCTTGCGTGCCACAGATTATCCCCCAGATCAATCCGGGCCAGCCGATCAAGGTGGCCCTTCTGGCACCGCAAAGCGATGAGAATTTGAAAAATATCGCCCAAAGTCTGGAAGATGCGGCACGTTTGGCCGTAACAGATTTGGGGTCAGACGCGATTTCGTTAACGGTTTATGACACTCAAGGCACAGCCGAAGGGGCGCAAACTGCGGCTTTGACAGCGCGATCCGAGGGCGCGGGCATCATCATTGGCCCGTTGCGGGCAGAAACGTCAAAGGCAGCAGCAGCGGCGCTGTCGGGCAGATCAAACTCGGCCCCGTCTGCGCTGGCCACTTTGCGGCTGCCACAGTTTTCTTTTGGCAGCGGCGGGTTGAACATCCTGTCCTTTTCAAATGACAGCTCCATAGCGGGCGGGAATTTGTTTGTTTTGGGCAACACCTGGGACACCACCGCCCAGCGGCTTTTGGATTTTGCCGCCACGCAAGGAAAGCAAAACATCGTCATTTTACACCCAAGAACGCCCGAAGGCACGATTGCCAAAGACACCATTATGCGCGCAGCAGAGGGCATAACAGGCGTCAGTGTAACGGGCGCGCGTGATTTCACCTTCAGCCAAGAGGGCGTTGTGGAACTGGTCGCACAGATTCGGGCAGATTATGCGCTGAATCCGGAAAACCCCGATTTCATCCCAAGCCCAGCCCCAGATGCGTTCTTTTTAACGTCAAACACAGCCGGGGCGCTGCCCTTATTGGCCCAACTGCTGAGCGAGGTAAAATACGACAGCGGCCCTGTGCAACTGATGGGCCTGACCCGCTGGGATCAACCGCCGCAAACATTAACGCTGCCCGGTCTGCAAGGCGGGTGGTTTGCCATGCCAGACCCCGCGCGCGAGGCACGGTTTAAGGCGCGTTTCGCATCCGTTTATGGAAAAGACCCACATCAACTGGCGGGTTTGGCCTATGACGCCATTGCCGCCATTGGCGCCCTGCACGCCAGTGGCCGCAAGGACGCAACCGCAGCCAGCGGCCTGACACAGCCTGCCGGATTTTTTGGCGCCGCTGGGGTGTTTCGCCTGAACCAAAACCGAACCAACAGCCGCGCCCTAGCCGTGGCCGAAATTCGCAATCGAAATGTGGTGATCCTTGACCCAAGCCCAAACAGCTTTGCCCCCTGATGCAAGCCAAAATGATCTGATCTGCCCCGCGGATCACATCATCGACATCAGCAAAATCCGCGCCCAAATGGCTGGACCGGCCCCAGATGCACGTGCAGAATTCGTGGCTTTGTTGCGCAACGCACGCACGGCCGGCAATGACGCAATTGTTGATGCATTGATGCAGCGCCCCCGCGCCGCCTGCGCCGCCATTCGATCCTATGCGTGGCTGACGGATCAAATTGTCCAGTTGGTTTTCGATTTTGTGACCGATACTCTGCATCCATGGGGTGGAACAGGCACCCCCCCACAACTGGCGGCGATGGCCATCGGTGGGTATGGTCGCGGGGAAATGGCCCCCCATTCGGATGTGGATCTGTTGTTCCTAACCCAAGGTGGCGCCGACTGGTCCGAAACGGCGGTGGAAAAGATGCTGTATATCCTGTGGGATTTGCGGCTGAAGGTCGGCCATGCCACGCGCAGCATCAATGATTGCATCCGACTGGGGGGCGAAGATTTCACTATACGCACCTCGATGCTGGAGGCGCGCCACATCTGCGGCGATGCCGGCCTGTCGCAAAAATTGGCTCAAAAGCTGCGCAAAGACCTGTTCACCGGCACCGAACGCGAATTCATCGCCGCCAAATTGGATGAACGTGACGCCCGCCACGAAAAACAAGGCGGCCAGCGTTATATGGTCGAACCCAACGTGAAAGAGGGCAAAGGCGGGCTGCGCGATTTGCAATCGATGTTCTGGATTGCAAAATATGTGCATCACACGGATCAAGTGCAGGATCTGGTGGCCATCGGCGTCATTCATAATGACGAACTGCGCCGGATTGAACGGGCGCATGAATTTTTATGGGCCGTCCGCTGCCAGTTGCATCTGGCCGCAGGTCGCGCCGTTGAACAGCTGAGCTTTGATCTGCAGATCGAGGTGGCCACACGGCTGGGATATGAAGATCACGCCGGCCGCCGCGCGGTTGAACATTTCATGCAAGATTATTTCCGCCACGCCACCACAGTGGGGGATTTCACCCGCATTTTTCTAACCGCGCTTGAAGCCGAGCATAAAAAAGACGCCCCCCTGCTGGAACGTCTGTTCCGCCGCCGCCGCCGCGTAAAAGCAGGATTCGAGGTAGTGCATAATCGCCTGGCCATCAAAGACGATGCCGCCTTTTTGGCCGATAAGCTGAACCTGCTGCGCATCTTCGAAGAAGGGCTGCGCACAGGGCTGCTGATCCACCCAGATGCGATGCGGCTGGTGGTGGCCAATCTGCACCTGATTGACGATGATATGCGCGCCGATCGCGAGGCCAATAAGCTGTTTTTGGATCTGCTGCTGAAACACGGAAACCCAGAACGCGCCCTGCGGCGGATGAATGAATTGGGGGTTCTGGCGGCCTTTGTGCCCGAATTTGAACCCATCGTGGCGATGATGCAATTTAACATGTATCACCATTACACGGTGGACGAACACACCATCCAATGCATCAGCCATCTGGCCCGCATCGAACGCGGCGAATTGGGTGAAGAACTGCCTGTGTCCACCGAAATCATCCAAAATGGGATTGATCGCAAAGTGCTCTATGTGGCGCTGCTGTTGCATGACATCGGCAAGGGCCGGGACGAGGATCACGCAATTCTGGGCGCGCGCATCGCCCGCAAACTGGCCCCCCGTTTGGGGCTGCGCAAATCAGATGCCGACACCGTGGAATGGCTGGTCCGTATGCATCTGTTGATGTCCGACATGGCGCAAAAGCGCGATATATCCGACCCGCGCACCGTTCGCGACTTTGCCAAAGCGGTGCAGTCGGTGAAACGGCTGAACCTGCTGATCGTGCTGACCGTTTGTGATATTCGCGGGGTTGGACCAGGGACATGGAACAACTGGAAAGCCTCGCTTTTGCGGGCGCTTTACCATCAAACGCGCAATGTTCTGGAAAATGGGTTTGAAAACGTGACCCGCGAATTGCGCGGGACCGAGGCAAAATCCGCCCTGCGCGCGGCCCTGCCCGATTGGGATGCGCGCGATATCAAGCTGGAAACCGGACGGCATTACGAACCCTATTGGCAGGGTTTGCATGTCACGGCCCATGTGGCCTTTGCCAAATTGCTGCGCGATCTGCGCGATGATGAAATCGCGATTGATCTGTTTCCCGATACAGACCGCGATGCCACGCGCGCCTGTTTCGCCCTGGCCGATCACCCGGGCATTTTTGCACGGCTGGCTGGGGCGCTGTCACTGGTTGGCGCGAATGTGGTCGATGCGCGCACCTATACATCCAAAGACGGCTATGCCACCGCGGCCTTTTGGTTGCAGGATCATTCGGGGCACCCATATGAAATCGCCCGCCTGCCGCGTCTGCGGCAAATGATTGAAAAGACCCTCAAAGGGGAAGTCATCGCCAAAGAGGTGTTCAAAGACCGCGGCATGATGAAAAAGCGCGAACGCGCGTTTAAGGTGAACACCTCGATCACCTTCGACAATGAGGGGTCCGAAATTTACACGATTATCGAGGTCGACACCCGCGATCGCCCGGGGCTGCTGTATGATCTGGCGCGCACGCTGGCAGGCAGCAATGTGTATATCGCATCCGCCGTGATTGCGACCTATGGCGAACAGGTTGTGGATACGTTTTATGTCAAGGATATGTTCGGGCTGAAATTCCACGCCGAAAGCAAACGCCGAACTTTGGAACGCAAATTGCGCGATGCCATCGCCCAAGGGGCGCAGCAGGCCGGCGTATGAAACCCATCCGTCTGATCCGCAGCATCTTCACCGTCGGCATCTGGACCATGGCCAGCCGTGTGCTGGGGGTGCTGCGTGAGGTCCTGATCCTGGCCCTAATCGGTCCTGGCCCCGTTTTAGATGCCTTTGTCGCGGCCTTCCGCCTGCCCAATATGTTCCGCCGTTTCTTTGCCGAAGGCGCATTCAACACCGCATTCGTCCCAATCTTTTCCAAAAAATTAGAGGCAGGGGATGATGCAAACGGGTTTGCATCCGATGCATTGGCGGGGCTGGCGATGATCCTGCTGGCGCTTTGTGCAGTGGCCATGGTGTTCATGCCCGCCTTCATCTGGGCCAGCGCCGAAGGGTTCGCTGGAACAGCCCGATTTGATTTGGCTGTAAATTACGGCCGGATCGCCTTTCCCTATATTTTCTTTATCTCACTTGCCGCGCTATTTTCCGGTGCCTTGAACGCGATGGGGCATTTTGCCGCCGCCGCCGCGGCGCCCGTGCTGCTGAATATTCTGGTCTGCGTTGCGCTGGTCGCGGCCTGGGGCTTGGGCGGGGATGTGGCTCTGTGGCTGATTTGGTCCGTCCCTGTGGCAGGGATGTTGCAGCTGGCACTGGTTTGGCGCGCCGCTTACCGCGCGGGTCTGTCGGTAAAAATGCGCCTGCCACGCCTAACCCCCGATATGCGCCGCCTGATCCAAGTGGCCCTTCCCGCAATGTTGGCCGGTGGGGTGGTGCAGATCAACCTGCTGGTGGGTCAACAAGTTGCATCGGGGTTTGAGCGCGCCGTGAGCTGGCTTTACGCCGCGGATCGGCTGTATCAGCTGCCCCTTGGCGTTGTCGGCATCGCCGTTGGCGTGGTGCTGCTGCCCAGCCTGTCGCGCAGCCTGAAAGCCGGGGATGATGCAGGCGGGCGCGACGCGCTTAATCGCGGGGCCGAACTGGCCTTGGCGCTGACCCTGCCGGCTGCAGTTGCATTGGTTGTGATCCCAGACACCTTGGTGTCTGTTCTGTTTGAACGCGGCGCCATGCGCCCATCAGACACGGCCGCCATAGCCACGGCCGTTTGGATTTACGGGCTGGGCTTGCCGGCCTTTGTTCTGCAAAAGCTGCTACAGCCCATCTTCTTTGCGCGCGAAGATACGCGCTTTCCCTTCCGCGCAGCCGTCTATGCCATGATCCTAAACGCGGTAATGGCCATTGGGCTGGCCCCAGTCATTGGCTGGATTGCCCCCGCCATCGCCACCACAACGGCCGCTTGGGCGATGGTGGTGATCTTGGCTTTTGGCGCGCGGCGCTTTGGGCCGGTCGTGACGATGGACAGCCGATTGACCCGCCGCCTTCCCCGCATCTGCCTCAGTGCCGGGGTGATGGGGATTGGCCTGTCGTGGGTGGATGCCGCGGCTGCACAATGGTTGGCCCTGCCCTATTGGCGCCTCGCCGCACTTGGGGGGCTCATCCTGTTTGGAATTGCGCTTTACGCATTGGCCGCGCACATCACCGGCGCCATGCCCCTGCAGGACCTTCGTGCGGCCATTCAGCGCAGAAAAAACGCCTGATCCAACGAACAAACCGCTTTGCAAATTGCCACAGCGCAGCGCAGGCAAATTGCAAAGCTCATACAGAAAAAGCCCCGCCATGGCGGGGCTTTTTGCAATTTGATAATTGGGCGCGGTGTTAATGGCCCAAAATTTGGCTCAGGAACAGTTTTGTCCGTTCGTTTTGCGGATTGTTAAAGAACTCTTCAGGTTCATTCTGTTCCACGATCTGACCCGCATCCATAAAGATCACGCGGTTGGCAACCTGGCGGGCGAACCCCATTTCATGGGTCACACAGAGCATGGTCATGCCCTCTTCGGCCAGTTCAACCATGGTATCCAGAACCTCTTTAATCAT
>JALQTR010000138.1 GCA_023260835.1 Paracoccaceae bacterium | reverse complement strand
TCAAAGGTACAGTCAATTTCGCTGCATTCTGCATTGAAATGTTTCTTCACCTCTTCAAACTGGGCATTGCCGACAAAGGGGCTGTCCAGCACCAAAATTTCTGTCTGCGCGCTGGATTCGTCCAGCACGTTTTTCAAGTTCCCAAACCGTGTTTTCAGGCTCATGACCCGATATTCGCGCAAGCTGTCAATTGGCGGGTTGGTGACCTGGCTGAAATTTTGGCGGAAGAAATGGCTTAGCGGGCGGTATTTCTTCGACAAAACCGCCGATGGCGTGTCATCCCCCATCGAGGCAAGCGCCTCTTTGGCGTCTTCGGCCATGGGGATCAGGATTTGTTCGATTTCTTCGATCGACAGGCCCGCGGCGATCTGGCGTTTGCGCAGCTCATCGCCCGAATACATCGCCTGTTCGGTGATGGATGGCAGCTTATCGCCCAATTCATTGATCTTTTCGACCCAGTCACCAAAGGGCTGGCTGGCGGCCAGTGTGTCCTTCATTTCTTGGTCGTGATACAGCTTGCCCGCTTGCATATCGACGGCGATCATCTGCCCGGGGCCAAGCGCGCCTTTTTCGCGCACCGTGGCTTCGTCCGTGGGGACCATGCCGGCCTCGGATCCGGCGATCAGCAGGCCATCGCCGGTGACAACATATCGCATGGGGCGCAGACCGTTGCGATCCAAACCGCCGCAGACCCAGCGGCCATCGGTCATTGCCAATGCGGCGGGGCCATCCCAAGGTTCCATCACCGAATTGCAATAGGAATACATATCCAGCCATGCCTGCGGCAATTCCACCGTCTGCTTGGACCAGCTTTCTGGCACCAGCATGGTTTTGGCCATGGGCGCATTGCGGCCAGCGCGCACCAGCACCTCGAACACCGCGTCCAGGGCAGCCGAATCCGATGATCCGTTTGGCACGATTGGTTTGATGTCATCCGCCATTTCACCAAAGGCGCCAGAGGCCATACGGATTTCATGGCTTTTCATCCAGTTCAGGTTACCCTTGAGGGTGTTAATCTCGCCATTATGGGCCAACATGCGGAAGGGCTGGGCCAACCACCACTGCGGGAAAGTGTTGGTGGAATAGCGCTGGTGATAAATCGCAAAGGCCGATGTGAAACGATCATCCTGCAAATCAGGATAGAATTCTGCCACCTGTTCGGCCAGCATCATGCCCTTGTAAATGATCGACCGGCAGGACAATGATGCAATATACATCCCCTGCACGCCCGCAGCAGCAGCCGCCTTTTCCACGCGGCGGCGGATGACATAAAGTTCACGTTCAAACGTTTCTTCATCCACGCCTTTGGTGTTGGAAATCAGGATCTGTTCAATTTCAGGCCGAGTTGCATTGGCCTTTTCGCCCAGACAATCCACATTCACCGGCACATGGCGCCAGCCGTAAATGTAATACCCCATGCGCAACACTTCGGTTTCGACAATCGTGCGGCAGGTTTCTTGGGCGCCAAAATTGGTGCGTGGCAGGAACACCTGCCCAACCGCGATCAGCTGATCGGTGCGCGGCTCATGCCCCGTGCGGCGGATCTGATCGTAAAAGAACGGCACCGGAATTTGCACATGGATGCCCGCGCCATCGCCGGTTTTGCCATCGGCATCGACCGCGCCCCGGTGCCAGACCGCCTGCAGGGCTTTGATCCCGTTTTCCACAACCTGACGGCTGGGTTTGCCGTTCAGGCTGACCACCAGGCCAACCCCGCAAGAGGAATGCTCTTCGCTTTCACTGTACAGACCATTTTCGGCCAACCACTGGCGCTGCGCGGCGTGGGCTTTTGCCCAAGATGCATCATATTTTGTCATTGTAAGCTCGCTCCTTACGAAAACTTGGCCGGCGCTTATTGCGCGGCGAGGGCGGCAGTGCCGTCCAGATAAGACAGAATGGCGGCGGCGCTGTCGCGCCCATCGCGGATGGCCCAAACGACCAAGCTGGCGCCGCGCACGATATCGCCCACGGCATAAACCCCGTCCAGCGCCGTTTTGCCGGTGCCAAATTCGGCTTTGATCGTGCCCCAACGGGTGACGTCCAACCCATCTGTATCCCACAGTTTGGGCAGATCTTCGGGTTCAAAGCCCAGCGCCTTGATGACCAAATCGGCCTCTTCGATGTAATCGGATCCTTCGATCACTTCGGGGCTGCGGCGGCCAGAGGCATCGGGGGCGCCCAGGCGCATCCGTTGCACCTGCACACCCGACACAGGGTTGCCTTCGAACCCAATGGGGGCGGTCAGCCATTCGAAAACCACGCCTTCTTCTTCGGCGTTTTGGGTTTCGCGCTGGCTGCCGGGCATATTGGCGCGGTCACGGCGATACAGACATTTCACCGACGTTGCACCCTGACGAATGGCTGTGCGCAGGCAATCCATCGCGGTATCGCCACCGCCGATGACCACAACGCGCTTGCCCGCGGCGTTCAATGTGCCATCTTCGAATTCCGGCACAACATCGCCAAAGCTGGTTTTGTTCGAGGCGGTCAAATAATCAATCGCGCGCACAACGCCCGCGGCTTCGCTGCCTGGTGCGTCCAGGTCACGGGATTTATAGACGCCCGTGGCAATTAAAACCGCATCATGCTTGCCGCGGATCGCGTCGAAGCTGATGTCTTCGCCGACATTGCAATTCAGCACAAATTCAACGCCCGCCTTTTCCAGCTGCGCGATGCGCTGCATCACAACGGGCTTTTCCAATTTGAACCCAGGGATGCCATAGGTCAGCAAGCCGCCCGCGCGGTCATAACGGTCATAAATCGTCACCGCCACACCAGCGCGGCGCAGCTGTTCAGCCGCGGCCAAACCGCCGGGGCCGGCACCGATGATGCCCACGCTTTGATCGCGTTCGGCCGCCGGGGTCAGATCATCCACCCAGCCGTTTTCCCACGCCAGATCGGTCAGATATTTTTCCACCGCGCCGATGGTCACCGTGCCATGGCCGGATTGTTCAATCACGCAATTGCCTTCGCACAGGCGGTCCTGCGGGCAGATGCGGCC
>JALQTR010000124.1 GCA_023260835.1 Paracoccaceae bacterium | reverse complement strand
AAAGGCATGGGCAGCACCCGTATCAAGGTTTTCAAATCAAAGGGGCGACAGGTTGCGCCGCCCCTTATTGGTTTTATAGCGCCAAATCGGCCTTACTTCATCGTCACTTCGTTAGCTACGGCCGCTTGGGTCGCTGCCAATTCAGGGTCAGACACCAGACCATAGTTGGCCAAAGGACCAGTTGGGCCTGCCAGTTCATCCGCAACAAAGAACTGTGCGTATTCTTTCAGGCCGGGGATCACACCGATATGTGCCTTTTTAACATAGAAGAACAAAGGACGCGACACAGGATATTCGCCAGTTGCGATGCTTTGGGTCGATGGAACGATCCCAGACATGGTGGCAACCTTCAGCTTGTCAGTATTGTTTTCATAAAACGCCAGGCCAAACACGCCGATCCCATTTGGGTTGGCGTCGATACGGGCCAGCGTTTCGGTGTAATCGCCGTCGATATCAACCGATTTGCCATCGGTGCGAACGGCCAAACAGGCTTTTTTGGCTGCTTTTTTGTCCATGCCAGATGCTTTGAACGCATCGAATGCACCGGTGTCTTTACACCCTTCGTACAGAACTTTGTCTTCGAACACTTCGCGGGTGCCGTGTTTGGTGCCCGGGATAAACATCGCGATTTCAGCATTTGGCAGCGCGCTGTTGAAGTCCGACCAGCTGTTATAGCTGTTGTCGACCAGTTTGCCGTCTTTCATGACTTTCGCGCCGATGGCGTTGAAGATGTCAGAAGGAACAAATGCGTTATATGCAGGGCCAGATTGCTGCGATGCAAATACGATCCCATCATACCCGATGCGCACTTCGATGATGTCAGTGACACCATTTTCGGCGCAGGCTTTGATTTCTTTGTCGCGGATTTTGCGCGATGCGTTGGCCACGTCGATGGTGTTTTCACCAACGCCTTCACAAAAACGCTTCAGACCCGCGGAAGAGCCACCCGATTCCACAACAGGGGTTGGGAAGTCAGTGTTTTCGCCAAACGCCTCGGCAACGATGGATGCGTAAGGCAGAACTGTGGACGAGCCAGCAACCTGCACGTTGTCACGGGCTTGGGCTGCGCCTGCGATCAGGGCGGCTGCGATCATGGATGCGCTTGCGATTTTAAAGGTAGACATGGAATCACTCCGGTTTTTCGTGTCAATCAATAAGGGCGCATGATTGCACCACTTGGCGCCTCGGTATCCGTGGGATGCGATGCTTTTGTGACAGTTATGTAACAGTTTTATGACAATCCCCGGGGCGGGGCCGTTTTAAGGGAAGATAACGGCTGCGCGCGCCGGACAAACCCCGCGGAAACAAACGGAATTTCCGTCTAAAAATCCAGATCCGCATAATGCGCGGGGGCAGGGAATCCAGGGACCTGATCGGCCAGAACCGCGCGGAAAGCGGGGCGCGATTTGATCGTGGCATACCAATTCTTCAGACTGTCGGACCGATTCCAATCCACCCAAGATATGTAATCCAAACAAGACAGCTGCGCGGCGGCGGTGAAATCAGCCAGGCTCAGGTCCCGCCCCGCCAGCCAGCGGCGGCTTTCGAGCAGATGCGTCAGGTAATCCAGATGGTGTTTGATGTCGCGCGCGGCCTGTTTCACCGCGCGGCTGTCGGGGGCGCCAGCGTTCATCAGCCGTTTGTGGACGTTTTCGAACAATAACCCGCGCGTGACCTCGGCGTGGAATTTATCGTCAAACCACGCCATCAGGCGGCGCACTTCGTGGCGCTGCATCGGATCACGCGGCAGCAGCGGCGGATTTGGGCAGGTTTCTTCGATATATTCGCAAATCGCTCCGCTTTCGGACAGGCGTTTGCCCTCGACCATCAAAACCGGCACTTTGCCCGCTGGGTTCAGCTGCAAAAAGGCCGCGGATTTTTCCCAATATTTCTGCTCGACCAATTCAAATTCAATCCGCTTTTCCGCCAGAACAAGACGAATTTTGCGACTGAAGGGGCAAAGCGGCAGATGATGCAAGCGAAGCATTTTGGGACCTAATGGCTGATTGATCTGTTCATCGCAGGTGGGTTTAACGGGGCTGGACGCAAAGCTCAATCCCGGACGCAATGCGCGCGGTCTTCGCGTGCCAAGGTTTGCGCCCCATCGGCAATGGCAGCCACGCGTTTGCGCATGAAACCACTGCCCCCCAATGGGTCGCGCGATTTTGGCGCGGGCAAGATGGCGGCCAGGCGCGCGGCCTGATCCAGGGTCAGATCCTCGGCCCCGCGGTCGAAATAATGCAGCGCGGCCTCCTCCACGCCGAAAATCCCGGGGCCAAATTCAGCAATGTTCAGGTAAATTTCCATGATGCGGGATTTGGGCAGGGTCAATTCGACCAAAGGTGTCAAAAGCGCCTCCAGCGCTTTGCGCGGCCAGGACCGCCCATGCCATAAAAACACATTCTTCACCATCTGTTGCGTCAAGGTTGACGCCCCATAGCTGCCCCCCGCCTGCAACGCGCCGCGAATGGCGGCCATGTCAAACCCCCAATGGGCGCAGAAATTGGCGTCTTCTGCGGCCAAAACGGCGCGGCGCATATCTGGGGCAATCGCATCCAGCGGCACCCAATCTTGCGCGATATCGAACTGCCGCCCCTGCGACCAGATATAGGGCGTGGTGGGCGGGTTCACCCAGCGCAGCGCCACAGCATAAACCAGCACCAGCCCCACAACGCCCACCAACCCCAAAAGGGCCGCGCGTTTTATACGCCGCCACAACGGAACGGATGGCTGGGGGGGGGATTGGGGTGTTGTTTTGCGGGCCATGGGTCTTTGGGGTTGGTGATGTCCCCTTCAGCTCTATGCCAGCTGGCCTTTTGGCGCAAGGTCGCGCGCAAACCCACGATTACGGGGGGCCACCCGCCCAGCCAGTTTGGCCGGACGGGTGGTTCGGGCAAAAGCCCTTAATCAGTTGGCGCCGTCGAGGCCATGAAGTCCGCCAAAGCGAAATCTTCGTACCAAGCCACCAAATTATCACAGCCCGCACGCCAGTTGCGCGCACCGTGTCGGAAATCCAAATACCCCAGCGCGCAGCCCAGCGCGATTTGCGCCGCATCCACGGGGCCAGACAGATGATCGCGCCAATTGCTGTTAAAGGCCTGCGTGGTATGGATGATTTTCGACCATTGCGCATCCATCCATGGGGCGTACTGCACCTCGGCCGGACGCAGGCGCATTTCATAGCTGATGACAACACCGGCAACCATAATTTCATCCGCGGCCGCTTCCATCGTCAGCACATCCCAGATGCGCGCGTCCGGATAAAGCGACCCGCCTGCGCGGTCGTTCAGATACCGGCAAATCACGCGGCTGTCGAAAATCGCCTTGCCATCATCGGTGATCAGCGCAGGGATTTTCCCCGATGGGTTGGCGGCGCGCACTTCGGGCGCCGTGTCCAGCGCGGTGGTTTTCACCGGCATCAGCGTGATATCATTGGCAATGCCCAACTGCGCCGCTGTGGCGCGCACCTTGCGCACGAACGGGGACGCGGGGGAATGGATCAGTTTCATGAAAGACCTTCCTGTTCATTCAGTCATTTATACGCAGGATGATAGCCCGCGCTGCGAAATTGAAAAGAGCATAAATAATACCTCTGGGCGCCACCTAATCAGACCACGCGCGGCCAGATGGACGCAAGGCATCGGCCCTGTATGACCAAAGCCGCCCAATCCAGCGGTCACAATCACGAACCGCGCTTCAAAAAGGTTTGCCTTTGCCCCCCTTATCCGTTAGGGGGCGGGCCTTACTGCAGATGGTGCAGGATGCTTTGGGATATGGGGGATGGGGTGATGCTGAAAACGCCTTATTACTTGATCGATAAAGCGGCGCTTTTGCCGAATATGGAAAAGATCGCGCAGCTGCGTGCAGACAGCGGGGCCAAATCCCTGTTGGCGCTGAAATGCTTTGCCACTTGGTCCGTGTTTGATTTCATGGCGCAATATATGGATGGCACCACCTCCTCATCCTTATACGAGCTGCGTTTGGGGCGCGAAAAATTCCCAGGCGAGGCGCATGCCTATTCCGTGGCTTGGGCCGAAGATGAAATTGATCAGGCCATCGCCATTGGCGATAAGGTGATCTTCAACACGGTGCAGCAACTGGGCCGCTATCAACCCCGCCTGAACGGGCGCAAAGCGGGGCTGCGGGTGAACCCCGGTGTGTCGACATCCAGTTTCGATTTGGCCGATCCCGCGCGGCCCTTTTCGCGCCTGGGCGAACATGATCCGGCGGTGATTGAACCGGCGCTTTCGGCCCTGTCGGGGTTTATGTTCCACAACAATTGCGAAAACGCGGATTTTGACCGATTTGACGAAATGCTGACCCATATCGAGGACCGCTTTGGCCATTTGATTGCCAAAATGGACTGGATTTCATTGGGTGGCGGCATTCATTTCACCGGCGCGGGCTATCCGCTGGATCGTTTGGCCGAGCGCCCCGGGGCATACCCCCCCTGACCAATAAGGCCCTGTTTCGCCGGGATCAGAACCATTGCCTTTACTGTGGCCAGCACTTCCCCGATAGCGAGTTGTCCCGGGATCACGTGGTGCCGCGCTCCCGGGGCGGAGCGGACGTGTGGGAGAACGTGGTGGCGGCCTGCCGGCGCTGCAATCACTACAAGGGGGACCGGCACCTCCGGGAGCTGGGCCTCGAACTTCGGGCCCTGCCCTATGTGCCAAACTTTGCCGAGTACCTGGCGCTGATCAACTCAGGTCGGATCCTCGGCGATCAGATGGCTTTCCTCCGCGCCCAGTTCGGGCGCGATAGCCGCCTGCTTCATTAGCCGCGGGCTCTAGCCACCGCAGCCAAGGACGCGGCGCCCCGTTTCCAGCGCATCGCCCCCGTCGTAGCGGAAGGCGTTGTCGAGCACGGCGCAGCGATCGGCTGCG
>JALQTR010000066.1 GCA_023260835.1 Paracoccaceae bacterium | reverse complement strand
CTTTAACCCTGACCCTGAGTTTCCACAAGTCCCACAACAGAACGGTGGCGCGCAGATCCAATCATCAAGAAAGCTGCGCCTTGGCCCATTCTTCATCCCCCCGCATTCCCAGCCCGCGTGCCGCCGCGGTGCAAATTTTATCGCATGTGTTGGGACAGGGCGGGATGGTATCGGACGCGGCTGTCGCGCAGGTATTCTCCCCTTTGGCCCCGCCGCAGCGGGCCAATGCGCAGCGTCTGGTGCAGATGGTTCTGCGCAATGCGGCCCGGGCGGATGCCCAGCTGCGCCCTTTGGTCGCCAAAATGCCCCCCGGACGCGCGGGGGTAATTCTGCGCCTTGCTGTGGTGGAATTGGCACATGATCCCGATGGCGCCCATGGGATTGTGAATGATGCCGTATCGCTGTGCGCGGCCCATAAGAAATCCGCGCCCTTTAAGGCGTTGGTGAATGCGGTTTTGCGCAAAATCACCAAAGGGGACGCGCCAGATTGGGCCCGCCTGCCCGCCAATCGTTTGCCCAAATGGATCCGTGGACCATTGGTGCAGACCTTTGGCCCCAAAGCCACCGCCGCGATCGAGGCCGCACATGATGCGCCCCCGCCCACGGATATCACCCCCAAAGACCCGCTCATGGCGCTGGCATTGGCCAATCGGCTGGGTGCAGATCTGCTGCCCGGGGGCAGTGTACGCATCCATTCAACCGGACAAATCAGCACGCTGTCTGGGTTCGAGGATGGGCAGTGGTGGGTGCAAGACATGGCCGCGGCAACCCCCGTGCGCCTGCTGGGCGATTTGGCGGGCAAAACCGTGCTGGATTTATGCGCCGCACCCGGGGGAAAAACACTTCAGCTGGCTGCCGCGGGTGCAAGCGTCACCGCGGTGGATATATCGGCGCGGCGGTTAGACCGAGTGCGCGAAAATCTGGCCCGCACAGGACTGGCCGCGCAGATCGTTGAAAGCGATGCCCTGGCCTTTACGCGATCCGGCTTTGATATTGTCCTGCTGGATGCCCCCTGTTCGGCCACTGGCACAATCCGGCGCCACCCTGATTTGCCCTTTGCCAAAACACCTGCCGATTTGGCGGCACTGACGGATTTACAGGCGCAGCTTTTGGACCATGCGCTGACGCTGCTGGCACCGGGGGGACAGCTGATGTATGTGACCTGCTCGCTTCTGCCGGCCGAGGGCGAGGCGCAGATCGACGCCGCCCTTGCCCGGCACCCCGATCTGGAACTGGCCTCGTTTGAAAATCTGCCGGCTGAGATGCAGGGGTGGCAAAATCAGACCGGGATGCTGCGCCTGCGGCCAGATTATCTGGCCGATCAAGGCGGCATGGATGGATTTTTTATCGCCCTGTTACAAAGGCGTTAAACGCCCCAAAAAAACCCATGACAACCCCCCCCGCCCCCGCATAGGCTGCATTTAGGGGGAGCGAATATGGCACAGGCCAAAGGTCTTTGGGCAAGTCTGCACCGCAGCCGCGATTGGTTGGCCGCTTGGCGCGCCACATGGAACACCCCTGTTTATAATCTGCAAAACGCACTTGAGCCGCGATTTACGGGCCGGGCAGAACGCGCTGCGGATTTAATGGCGGGGCGCTTTTCTATCGCGGGGCAAATTGTTCATGGCCCCAGTATCTGGGATATTACGGCCAAAGATATATCCGCACGCAACTGGGCGCATGGGTTTGAATGGATCGCGGATCTGGCCGCAGACGGCACTGGCGCCGCCCGCGATATGGCGCAAACTTGGCTGGATGACTGGACCTTGCGGTTTGGCCGTGGGGGCGGCCCCGGATGGCGGGCCGCATTGACAGGACGGCGGCTGATCCATCTGATTATGCAATGCGAATTCTTATCCCCGGGGCAAAGTCATGCGCAAAACACCGCAATGCGGCGGCTTTGGGTGGCCCATGGGCGGTTTTTAACGGCGCGCGGCGCCGCCACGCAAAACCCCATTGCGCGGGTTGAAAATGCTGTGGCTTTGGCCTTGTTGCCAATTCTACTGGATATGCCAGCCGCCTCGCAAAACCCCGCGGCTGTAATCAGCCCGATTATCTGCGATTTGGTGGATGATGCGGGGAAGATTCCATCGCGCAATCCAGCGCAACTGTTGTACCTGCTTGAACTGTCATTGATGGCGCGGGACATTTTGGCATGGCATGACCTGCCCTGCCCAGAAGGACTGCAATCGCGCATTCATAAAATGGCCAATCATCTGCGCCAGATGCGCCTCAGCAGTGGGCATTTGCCGCGCATGCACGCCAGCGGACGTGGAAATTTTGGTCGACTGGACCATGCATTGGACCGCGCCAAGGCCCCAGTCAGCCCCCAACCCAATGCAATGGGGTTCCATCGCCTGTCGGCGGGGCGCAGCACTGTGGTGATCGATGCCGGCCTGCCGCCAAAGCCGCACAGCAGCGCGTCCTTGCTGGGGATCGAGTTTTCGTCTGGCCGCGATATGATCCTTGCGCCGCCCCAAAACGGGGCATCCATCGCGCGTCAAGCCAAATCGATTTTGGCAGGGCCAGATCAGTTTTGCACGATTTCATTGAACCACCCACATCGGCTGCACATCCCCAGCTACATTCCCGCCCAGCAAGAACAGGATCGCGAAGGGTTGCATTTTGAAGGCGCGCATGATGGCTGGGCCACCAGCAGCGGGCTGACGCATTTGCGCCAACTGGATTTGGCAGCCAGTGGATTAGCCTTGCACGGCGAGGATCAGCTGCTGTGCCTGAACAAAGACGGGCATGACAGGTTTGCAGCGCTAGAATCAAACGGCGTTGATTTCAGCATTCATTTCCACATTCATCCGGCCTGCATCGTCACGCAGCAGGCAAACGCGGCCCGTATTAAAACCGCATCAGGACAAATATGGGTGTTCGACTATGACGGGCCGGTTGATCTGCAAATCCACGACACAATGTGGCAAGATGCATCGCATTTGGTGGGGCGTTCAAATCACTGCATCGCCCTGCAGGGGCGCGCCACTACAGCCGTAACGCGGGTGCAATGGCAAATCAAACGCAACCCCAAAATGCCCTAGCCACGCAGGCCCAGAACATCGATCATATCATATTCGCCCGGATCACGGCCCATCCCCCACAGCGCGGCCTTTAGGGCGCCGCGCGCGAAAATCGCCCGATCTGTGGCAATGTGGCGCAAAACGATCCGTTCACCCGCAGCAGCAAACAGGACATCATGTTCCCCCACAATGTCACCGCCGCGAATCGCGCTAAAGCCAATGTCGCCGCGTTTGCGGGCACCGGTGATGCCATCACGGCCCCGATCCGATGCCACATCCAAATCGACCCCACGGCCATCGGCTGCTGCCTGCCCCAACATCAGCGCCGTGCCTGATGGGGCGTCGACCTTTTGGTTGTGATGCGCCTCGATCACTTCGATGTCGAAATCTTCATCCAGCGCCGCGGCCACCTGACGTGTCAACTGCACCAGCAGGTTGACGCCCAGCGACATATTGCCCGCGCGAATGATGGTCGAATGGCGCGCTGCGGCCGACAGTTTGGCCAAATCCGCCGCTTCCATCCCCGTGGTGCCGATCACATGCACCAGCCGCGCCTGCGCCGCAAGCGCCGCAAATTCAACCGTTGCGGCAGGGGCGGTAAAATCAATCACCGCATGGGCGCCCGCAAACACGGACAGCGCATCATCGGTGACGGTCACACCCATTGGCGCCCCGCCCATGGCGGTGCCAATGTCCTGGCCAACCCAAGCATGACCCGCGCGTTCCACCGCGCCAACCAATTCAGCCCCCTGATGATCGGCAATGGTTTTCACCAACATCTGCCCCATCCGGCCCGATACACCCGTGACCACAATTTTCGCCATCTGGTCCATAATTCACGCCCTTCCTTGCAGGAAATATCATTTGCGCCCCTCTTTGCATGAAAATGCGCGCTTGGCAAAGGCTTCGCTTTGGGATTATGACAGGCCCATGGCAAAGAATAAATTTCACGACGGCCCCGGCCCATCCCAAAGACAGCTTCGCGTGGGCGAAGTAATCCGCCGCACCCTGTCCGAGGTGCTGGCCCGTGGCGATGTGCATGATCCGGATTTGAACCGCCTGTCCATCACCGTGGGCGAAGTGCGCACATCGCCCGATCTGAAGATCGCAACCGCCTATGTTCTGCCGCTGGGCGGTCAGGGGCGCGAGGATGCGATCCAGCTGCTGGCCCGCAACGCAGGTGAGTTACGCCGCACCATCGGCAAAAAGCTGGCGCTGAAATTCACGCCCGAGCTGCGGTTCCGTTTGGATGAAACATTCGATCAGATGGATGAAACCCGCCGCCTGTTTGCGGATGCCAAAGTCCAGCGCGATGTCGCGCTGGATGATGCGGATGACGAATAGGCCCGCCTAGCCGCGCGGCTTGCCCACGTTTTGTTCAAATGCCACATCGAAGGTGGCCTTTTTGGCGGCATCGGCTTCGGTTTGAAACTGATCTTTCCATTGCGCATAGGGCATGCCGTAATACGCCTCGCGCGCGGTTTCTTTGTCCATGTCGATACCGCGCTCATTGGCGGCCTCTTGATACCAACGCGACAGGCAGTTGCGGCAAAACCCAGCCAAGTTCATCAAATCAATGTTCTGAACATCGGTGCGATCATCCATCAGATGCTTGCGCAGACGACGAAACGCGGCCGCTTCAAGTTCGATCTGTGTTTGGGGGTCGATATCAGGCAGGGACATGATGGGCTCCTTCTGGGCTGCGGTATTGGGATAGGGCCTGCGCCAAAACAGGCGCAAGACGGGCCGCCCAATGCTGCTGCTGGGCGGGGGTTTCAATCAGATCATTGCGCAGTTCAATCAACACATTCAACCGCCCATGCGCAACCGCGTGACGATCAACCGTATCTTTTGGCAAATGTCCCTTATAGGGGGCGTTATCCCCAACGCATAGATCAGGATCCGCGCGCAACAGATCCAAAACCGGATCGGCAAGCCGGCGATCCGATGTGGTCAAAATACCTATATGCCACGGCCGCGGATCGCGCCCGCGCAATTGCGGCGTGAATGAATGCACCGCGCAAATCACCGGATCGTTACGCGCCGCCAACAGATCCGCCAGCGCATCATGATAGGGTGTATAACAGCGCGACAGGCGGCGCTGAAAATCATCCTCTGTCAGATGCCGATTGGCCGGAATCAGCGTGCCATCATACAGTTTCATCACCAATGTGGGATCATCCATCCCTCGGTTCGGATCAATCACCAGGCGTGAAAAATTGGACCAAATGGCGGGGCTGTTCAGCTGCGCGCCCAGCGCGCGGGCCACCCCTTCGGCACCAGGGTCAAAGGCAATGTGGCGCGCCATATCATCCGCCGCCACACCCAAATCGCCACCGGCAACAAAATCCGGCACCGTATTGCGGGCATGATCGGCCGTGATCACCCACGCGCCATCGCGATCCGCCCCTTCGATGAAATACGGCTGATATGTCTGGCCTGCCATGGTTTGCCCTTCATGTCGCGTTTACATTCCTGATCTATAGCGTATAGCGTCAGGACAAAGACAGGCACAAGTAGGAGGCCCCCATGCAGCGTGAAAGAAGCGTTAAAATCGTCGCAACCTTGGGGCCTGCCTCATCCGATTATGACACCATCCGCGCCCTGCATGAGGCCGGCGCCGATGTGTTCCGCCTGAATATGAGCCACGGCACCCATGACGGCATCGCGGCGCGCCACGCCATCATTCGCCAGATCGAGGCCGATCTGGACAGCCCCATCGGCATTCTGGCCGATCTTCAGGGGCCAAAACTGCGCGTGGGGCAATTCGCAGACGGCCCCGTTGATCTGGCCGAAGGGGCCGGTTTTCGGCTGGATCTGAACCCCGCGCCGGGGGATGGCACCCGCGTCTGCCTGCCGCATCCCGAAATCTTCGCCTGTTTGGAACAGGGCGCACAGCTGCTGGTGAATGACGGGAAAATCCGCCTTGAGGTGCGCGCATATGGGGCCGATTACGCCGATTGCACCGTAATCACCGGTGGGGTGATTTCCGACCGCAAAGGGGTGAATGTGCCCGATCTGGTTTTGCCACTGGCGGCACTGTCACAAAA
Source organism: Paracoccaceae bacterium (assembly GCA_023260835.1). Taxonomy (GTDB): domain Bacteria; phylum Pseudomonadota; class Alphaproteobacteria; order Rhodobacterales; family Rhodobacteraceae; genus JALQTR01. The sequence goes on along the minus strand of JALQTR010000066.1, from coordinate 3,996 downwards.
AGACCGCAAAGATTTGGAATTTGTTTGCGCCTTGGGTGTGGATTGGCTGGCGCTGTCCTTCGTACAGCGCCCCGAAGACGTGATGGAAGCGCGCGATTTGGCCAAAGGCCGCGCCGCGATTTTGTCGAAGATCGAAAAACCCGCCGCGGTGAAGGCCTTTGACGATATTCTGGACATATCGGATGGGATTATGGTGGCGCGCGGGGATTTGGGCGTGGAATTGCCGGTGCAAAACCTGCCCCCCATTCAAAAGCGCCTGATCCGCCGCAGCCGTGCCGCTGGCAAACCTGTGATCGTGGCCACACAGATGCTGGAATCCATGATCGAAAGCCCCACCCCAACCCGGGCCGAGGTATCAGATGTGGCCACCGCCATTTATGAAGGCGCCGATGCGGTGATGCTGTCGGCCGAATCGGCCGCCGGCAAATATCCGGTGCAGGCCGTCAGCACGATGAACAATGTCGCCATTGAGGTCGAGGGCGACCCAACCTATGCCCAAATCATCGCCGCCTCGCGCAGCGTTGACCGCGCCAGCGTGGCCGATGGGATCGTCGCCGCCGCACGCGAAATTGCCGAAAGCACCGATATTCGCGCCATCTGCTGCTTTACACAATCGGGCACCACCGCCGTTCTGACGGCGCGGGAAAAACCGCAGGTGCCGATCATTGCCCTGTCGCCCCTGATGGGGACGGCGCGTCGGCTTGCGCTCAGCTGGGGGGTGACACCGGTGGTGACGCGCACCCCCGTGACGCGGTTTAAACAAGCGGTATTAAACGCTGCCACCGCGGCCAAGACGCTTGGGGTGGCCAGCGCCAGCGATCATGTGGTGGTCACCGCCGGTGTGCCGTTCAATGTGCCTGGCAGCACCAACATCCTGCGCGTCGCCCCTTGCGATGAACGGCTGATCACCAGCGCCGAAGCGGGCTGAGCCTGTGGTGCCATAGGGCAGTGCCGGCATTTGCCACCACAACTGCGGCGGCGATAAAAACTGTGGTTTTCCACCACCGCCCCCTTGCCAATGTCCCCAATGGCCGCTAATGGAAGCTTTCGATCTGCGCGTCCGGCCGAAGTGGCATGCCGTGGCGCGTGTGACCCTGACCCGAAGATAGGAGACGGAAATGCCCAAGATGAAGACCAAATCGAGCTGCAAAAAGCGGTTCAAAGTGACGGCCTCTGGCCGCGTGAAATCAGGCCAAGCTGGCAAGCGCCACGGCATGATCAAACGCACCAATAAATTCCTGCGTAATGCCCGCGGAACCACTGTGATGTCCGGCCCTGACGAAAAAATCGTCAAGTCGATGATGCCCTATTCGCGCTAAGGAGAGTTAAGAGATGTCACGCGTTAAAGGTGGTACAGTAACCCACGCCCGTCACAAGAAAATCATCGATCAAGCCAAAGGCTATTATGGTCGTCGCAAGAACACATTCAAAGTCGCAGCGCAGGCCGTCGATAAGGCGAACCAATACGCAACCCGCGACCGTAAGAATCGCAAGCGTAATTTCCGCGCTTTGTGGATCCAGCGTATCAATGCGGCTGTTCGCGCGCATGACGAATCGCTGTCCTATTCGCGTTTCATCAACGGTTTGGGCCTGGCAGGCATCGAAGTGGACCGCAAAGTGCTGGCCGATCTGGCTGTGCATGAACCCGCTGCTTTCGCAGCGATTGTGGACCAAGCGAAAGCCGCGCTGGCCTAATCAGACGACCCCCGTCTGAAACGATAAAAAGCCGCGGGCCAAATGGACCGCGGCTTCTTGCTTTTTATGCCCTCTGTGATAGCAGGATGGGCAAAACCGGCCTGCGGGTGGCGTAACACGAAGGAAGATTTCCCCATGGATGATCTGCGCAACACATATTTGGGACAAATTGCTGCGGCCAAGGACGAGGCCACGCTGGAAGATATCCGCCTGGCCGCCCTTGGCAAAAAAGGCGAGATCAGCCTGAAAATGCGCGAATTGGGCAAAATGAGCCCCGAAGAACGGCAAATATTTGGCCCCAAACTGAACGCCCTAAAGGACGAGGTGATCGCCGCACTGGCCGCCAAAAAGGCCGCACTGGCCGACAGCGCGTTGGACGCACGTTTGGCCGAAGGATGGTTGGATGTCACCAAACCCGCCCGCCCCCGCCGGATGGGCAGCATCCACCCCATTTCCCAAGTCACAGAAGAGGTCACAGCGATTTTCGCCGATATGGGCTTTGGCGTGGCCGAAGGGCCGCGGGTGGAAACCGATTGGTATAATTTCGATGCGCTGAATATCCCCGGGCATCACCCCGCCCGTGCGGAAATGGATACATTTTATATGCATCGCGCGGCAGGCGATGATCGCCCGCCGCATGTTCTGCGCACCCATACCAGCCCGGTGCAAATTCGATCGATGCTGGATCAGGGCGCGCCCTTGCGGGTGATCTGCCCCGGCGGTGTTTACCGCGCCGATTACGATCAAACTCATACCCCTATGTTCCATCAGGTCGAAGGTCTGGCCGTGGATAAAGACATTTCCATGGCCCAGCTGAAATGGGTGCTCGAGGAATTTGTCAAAGCCTTCTTCGAGGTGGATGATGTCGAGCTGCGCTTTCGCGCGTCACATTTCCCCTTCACCGAACCCTCGGCCGAGGTGGACATCCGCTGTTCCTGGGATGGCGGCCAGCTGAAAGTGGGCGAAGGCGATGATTGGTTGGAAATTCTGGGGTCCGGCATGGTCCACCCCAAAGTTCTGCAAGCCGGTGGGATTGACCCCACGCAATATCAGGGCTTTGCCTTTGGTATGGGGATCGACCGCATTGCCATGCTGAAATACGGCATTCCTGATCTACGCGCCTTCTTTGACAGTGATCTGCGCTGGCTGCGCCATTATGGTTTTGCCGCACTGGATATGCCCAGCCTGCATGCGGGCCTCAGCCGGTAAAGGGGCCATTGCGAATGACGCATATCTTAATCCTTGAAGGCAATACGCCTGACATTTGCGCCGCAGGCAACCGCGGGGCGGCGGGGTTCGAAGCCACCATCGGGGCGCTGGATGCCAGCATTCGATGCACGGTTCTGAACCCCTATGATGGGGCGCTGGCGGTGAATGCGCTGGACGGTATGGCGGGCGTTATCTTCACCGGCTCTGGCACCGCATGGTCCACCGATGCCCCCGAAGCCGCCCCGCAGCGCGCAGCAATGGAACAGGTGTTCAAATCCGGCCTGCCCGTTTGGGGCAGCTGCAACGGTATGCAACTGGCCGCTTGCGTTTTGGGCGGCGCGGTTGGCGCCAGCCCCAACGGGCTGGAGGTCGGTCTGGCGCGCGATCTGCAACTGACAGACGCGGGCAAAACCCACCCAATGTGCGCTGGCCGCAGCACATCCTTTGCGGTGCCCTGCGTGCACCGCGATGAGGTCACCGCCCTGCCAAAGGGCGCCACCTTGCTGATCACCAACACCCACAGCCCCATTCAGGGGTTTGCCTATGAACAAGGCGGCGTGTCCTTTTGGGGCGTGCAATACCACCCCGAACTGACCCCCGCGCGCATCGCCGATTACCTGTCGCAGCGAGATGGGATTTTCACCGAAAAGAAATATATGATCGACGATCTGCTGGCCGCCGAAACCAATGCAGACGCCGCCGCGCGCCTGGGCGCGGACCTTTCGCAAACACAACTTAAGCCGCGGTCAAATGAATTGGCCAACTGGCTAACCCATGTAAAGACAAAGGCAGTGCAATGAAATTTACCCTTTCATGGCTTAAAGAGCATCTTGAAACCACCGCCAGCTTGGATGACATCCTCTATGCGCTGACCGATCTGGGGCTTGAGGTTGAGGGCGTCACAAACCCCGCTGATCGTCTGGGCGATTTCTATATCGGCCGCGTGACCCATGCCGAAAAACACCCCGAGGCAGACCGCCTGCGCCTGTGCCAGGTCGACACCAAGGATGGCCCAACCCAGATCATCTGCGGTGCGCCCAATGCGCGCGAAGGCATCACCGTGGTTGTGGCCAGCCCCGGCACCTATGTGCC
>JALQTR010000074.1 GCA_023260835.1 Paracoccaceae bacterium | reverse complement strand
GGGGGATGCAAAATTTGATATTGTCATTGTGGGCGGTGGCGCCGGCGGCATTTCCGTTGCCGCCAGTTTGCAAACACGCAAGGCCGATTTGTCCATCGCGGTTATTGATCCGGCGGATATTCATTATTATCAGCCAGGTTGGACCATGGTGGGCGGTGGCATTTTTGATGCGCAGCAAACGGCCAAAACCATGGCATCACTGGTGCCACCCGGTGTGAAATGGATCAAATCGGCCGTCGCGGCGTTTGAGCCCAAAAACAACGCTGTCATCTTGGATGGTTGCCGGGTTGTGAAATACGACCGTTTGGTTGTGTGTCCTGGACTAAAGCTGGATTGGGCCGCGGTTGAAGGGTTGGAAGAAACACTGGGCCGCAATGGGGTGACGTCGAACTATCGCTATGATCTGGCGCCCTATACATGGCAGCTGGTCAGCCAAATGCGCGAAGGCCGCGCGTTGTTCACGCAGCCACCAATGCCGATCAAATGCGCCGGCGCACCACAAAAGGCGATGTATTTATCCGGGGATGCATGGCACCGCCGCGGCGTTTTAAACAATATCGACATTCAATTCATGAATGCAGGTGGCGTTTTGTTTGGGGTCAAGGATTATGTCCCTGCCCTGATGAATTACATCGAAAAATACGGCACCACGTTGAATTACTTCCACAATCTTGTGGCTGTTGACGGGCCGGCCAAAAAGGCCACGTTTAAAGTGGCCGCACCAGAACAACCTGTTCAGACGGTCAGTGTTGATTTTGATATGATGCATGTCTGCCCGCCCCAATGTGCGCCTGATTTCATTCGCGTCTCGCCATTGGCGGATGCCGCCGGATGGGTGGATGTGGATCAAGCCACATTACGGCACAAAACATTCGACAACATCTGGTCGTTGGGCGATGTCATGAACGCCCCCAATGCGAAAACCGCAGCTGCGGCGCGCAAACAGGCCCCAACTGTGGCCGACAACATTATGGCCGATATCAACGGCCAATCGGCTGTGGCGCAATATGATGGGTATGGCTCTTGCCCCTTGACGGTTGAGCGCGGCAAGATTGTTTTGGCCGAATTTGGATATGGCGGCGTTTTGAAACCATCCTTTCCACGTTGGTTGGTGGATGGCACAAAACCAACCCGCGCCGCATGGTTCCTGAAGGAAAAACTGCTGCCCCCGATTTACTGGAAGGCAATGCTGCGTGGTAAAGAATGGCTGGCAGCGCCTGAAAAAGTCAAAGTGAACGCAGAGTAAACGAAAAATACACATCGATTTGCGGCGCCTGCACCAAAAGGTGGGGGCGCCGCCGTTTTTAAAAGGCCCAATAACAGATGATCTCTATCGACCGCTTTCGCAAATACATGCCCATTTTGGAATGGGGCAAAACCTATGACAAAACGGCGCTCAGCAGTGATTTGATTGCAGCGGTAATTGTGACCATCATGTTGATCCCGCAATCGCTGGCCTATGCGTTGCTGGCTGGATTACCGCCCGAGGCGGGGATTTACGCATCCATTGCGCCGATTATCCTTTACGCCATCTTCGGCACCAGTCGGGCCTTGGCCGTTGGGCCGGTGGCCGTTGTTTCGCTGCTGACGGCATCAGCGATTGGCCAAGTGGCCGAAACGGGCACCATGGGGTATGCCACCGCTGCGCTGACACTGGCCTTTTTGTCGGGCGGATTTTTGGTGCTGATGGGCGTGTTTCGGTTGGGGTTTTTGGCAAATTTCCTGAGCCATCCGGTGATTGCTGGGTTTATCACCGCATCGGGCATTCTGATTGCTGTCAGTCAGCTGAAACATATTTTGGGCGTCAGCGCGCACGGGCATACGTTGCCGCAGATGCTGGGGTCCATTTTTGCCCATTTGGGGCAGATTAATATCATCACCGTCTTTATTGGCACCGCGGCCACTGCCTTTTTGTTTTGGGTCCGCAAGGGGTTAAAGCCGTTGGTGAAATCCCTGGGTGCGGGGCCACTGTTGGCCGATATTTTAACCAAAGCGGGGCCTGTGGCCGCGGTCGTTGTGACCACAGTCTTTGTGTGGCTGCTGGGGCTGAATGACTGGGGCGTGCGCATCGTGGGCGCCGTTCCGCAAAGCTTGCCACCCCTGACGCTGCCGGGGCTATCCCCCGATTTACTGGGGCAGTTGTTGGTGCCTGCCATCCTGATTTCCATCATCGGCTTTGTCGAATCGGTGTCTGTGGCGCAAACATTGGCGGCGAAGAAACGGCAACGAATTGATCCCGATCAGGAATTGATCGGCCTTGGGGCGGCCAATTTGGGGGCGGCCTTTACCGGCGGCTATCCGGTTACAGGTGGATTTTCGCGATCCGTGGTGAATTTCGACGCTGGCGCTGAAACGCCGGCGGCTGGGGCCTTTACCGCGATTGGCCTTGCCTTTGCGGCCATGGCGCTAACACCGCTGGTGTATTACCTGCCCAATGCCACGCTGGCGGCGACAATTATCGTGGCAGTGCTCAGCCTGGTCGACCTGTCGATCCTGCAAAAAACCTGGGGCTATTCGCGGGCCGATTTTTCCGCCGTGGCAGCGACCATCGTTCTGACCCTGGGCATGGGGGTTGAAATCGGTGTGGCCAGCGGGGTGATCCTGTCGATCCTGCTGCATCTTTACAAAACATCCCGTCCCCATGTGGCCGAGGTGGGTTTGGTCCCCGGCACCCAGCATTTTCGCAACATTCACCGCCACAATGTGGAAACCCTGCCCCATGTTTTAACCCTGCGCGTCGATGAAAGCCTGTATTTCGTCAATGCGCGGTTCCTAGAGGATCTGATCCAAAAACGCGTCACCGATGGCTGCGAATTACGCCATGTGGTTCTGATGTTTTCGGCCGTAAATGCAGTGGATTATTCCGCCCTTGAAAGCCTTGAGGCGATCAACCACCGTCTGCGCGACATGAACGTGTGCCTGCACCTGACCGAGGTCAAAGGCCCCGTCATGGACCGTCTGCAAAAATCGCATTTGCTGGATGAATTGAACGGGCATGTCTTCTTGTCGCAATTCAACGCATGGGAAGGGCTGCGGGGCGCCTAGGGGCGCAGACAAGCCCCCGCTTTGGGGGTTTATTATGGCGCCCGCCCCCCCTATAAGGGGCGATATTACAGGTATGAATGAAAGGGTCAGCCCCATGCGCAGCGGTTCCATTTCACGATCAAGCGCCGAAACGCAGATCGATGTGCAGGTCAATCTGGACGGCACCGGCCAATACACCATGAACACTGGCGTTGGTTTCTTTGACCATATGCTGGATCAATTGGCGCGCCATTCCCTGATCGACATGACAATCACCGCCAAAGGCGACACCCATATCGACGATCACCACACGGTCGAAGACACAGGCATTGCCCTGGGGCAGGCCTTGGCGCAGGCCTTGGGCGATAAAAAGGGCATTCGCCGTTATGGGTCCTGCCTGTTGCCGATGGATGATGCGCTGGTGCGCTGCGCGCTGGATCTGTCGGGTCGGCCCTTTTTGGTGTGGAAAATGGATCTGCCAACGCAGAAAATTGGATCATTTGACAGCGAATTGGTGCGTGAATTCTTTCAGGCGCTATCGACCCATGCGGGCATAACCCTGCATATCGAGGCGCTGGACGGGATCAACAGCCACCATCTGGCCGAGGCTGCGTTCAAATCGGTGGCCCAAGCCCTGCGCGCGGCGGTTGAGATCGATCCGCGTATGGCGGGGGCCCTGCCCTCGACCAAGGGGATGCTGTGATCTGATGCGCACAGTCATCGTTGATTACGAAAGCGGCAACCTGCATTCGGCACAAAAAGCGTTTGAAAAAATGGCGGCGGCGCGGGCGGATGCGCAGGTTGTTGTCACCGCGGATCCTGATGTGATCGCAGCGGCAGATCGCATTGTGCTGCCCGGCGATGGCGCCTTCCCCGCCTGTCGCGCCGCGCTGTTTGATCACCGCGGTGTGTTCGAAGCGATCGAAACCGCCGTTATTACCAAAGCGCGCCCCTTTTTGGGCATTTGCATTGGGATGCAAATGATGGCCACGCGCGGGTTGGAATACACCCCGACCAATGGGTTTGATTGGATCGGCGGCACGGTGGAAAAGATCACCCCTGCGGCGGGATTGAAGATCCCCCATATGGGCTGGAATGATCTGGTGATCGACCATCCGCATCCGGTGTTTGACGGCATTCAAACCGGCGATCATGCCTATTTCGTGCACAGCTTCCATATGCATGTCACCGACCCGGCGCAGCGGCTGGCGCATGTGGATTACGCCGGGGATGTCACCGCCATTATTGGCCGCGATAATATGCTGGGGATGCAGTTTCACCCTGAAAAAAGCGCTCAAACCGGGCTGCGGTTGATTGATAACTTTCTGGCCTGGGCGCCCTGATTAAGACGAAGAAAGACACACCATGATCCTTTACCCTGCGATTGATCTGAAAGACGGGCAAGCCGTGCGCCTTTTGAAGGGCGATATGGAAAAAGTGACCGTGTTCAACGATGATCCGGCCGCGCAGGCCGGCGCATTTGAAGATGCGGGCTGTGACTGGGTGCATCTGGTTGATCTGAACGGCGCCTTTGCTGGTGCTCCTGTGAATGCCGCCGCGGTCGAGGCTATTTTGGCGCGGCTGTCCGTGCCTGCGCAATTAGGGGGCGGGATCCGCGACATGGCCACGATTGACGCGTGGCTGTCCAAGGGGCTGTCGCGCGTTATTCTGGGGACCGTGGCCGTTGAAAACCCTGATCTGGTGCGCGAGGCCTGCAAAGCATTTCCCGGGCAAATCGCAGTGGGCATTGATGCGCGCGGCGGCTTTGTCGCCACCAAAGGTTGGGCCGAAGAAACCACGGTGCAGGCTGTGGATCTGGCGCGCAGCTATGAAGATGCCGGCGTTTGCGCCATTATCTATACCGACATTAACCGCGACGGGGCCATGCAGGGCCCCAATATCGAAGCCACGGTGGAACTGGCGCAGGCCTGTTCGATCCCAGTGATTGCCTCGGGCGGGGTATCGTCGATGGCGGATTTGGCCGCGTTGAAAGCCACCAAAGTGATCGAGGGTGCCATTTCAGGCCGCGCGCTTTATGATGGCGCGATTGATCTGGGCGCCGCCCTAAACATGCTGAAGGGCGCGTAATGCTGAAAACCCGGATCATACCCTGTTTGGACGTGGCCGATGGCCGCGTAGTCAAGGGCGTGAATTTTGTCGATCTGCGCGATGCAGGTGATCCTGTGGATGCGGCCAAAGCCTATGACGCGGCTGGGGCGGATGAAATTTGTTTTTTGGACATTCACGCAACGCATGAAAACCGTGGCACGATGTTTGATGTGGTCCGGCGGACAGCAGAACAATGCTTTATTCCGCTGACCGTGGGCGGCGGGGTGCGCAGCGCCGCGGATGTGCGCGCATTGCTGTTGGCGGGGGCTGATAAGGTCAGCTTTAATTCTGCGGCCGTGGCTGACCCCGATGTGGTCGCCCGCGCCGCGGATCAATTTGGCAGCCAATGCATTGTCGTCGCAATCGATGCCAAAACCACCGAAGATGGGCAGTGGCAGATTTTCACCCATGGTGGGCGAAAACCCACAGGCATTGATGCTGTGGAATTTGCCTGCCTGGCGCAGGAAAAGGGCGCCGGGGAAATCCTTCTGACATCGATGGACCGCGATGGAACAAAGGCCGGGTTCAACCTGCCCCTGACCCGCGCGATATCCGATGCGGTGGATATCCCCGTGATTGCATCAGGCGGCGTGGGCAATTTGGACCATTTGGTTGAAGGCGTCACCAAAGGCGGCGCATCCGCCGTTCTGGCTGCGTCGATCTTTCACTTTGGCGAATACACTATCGGCGAGGCCAAGGCCCATATGGCCGACGCCGGCATCCCGATGAGGCTGACATGACACATCCCCTTGCCACCCTTGCCGCGACGATCGAGGCCCGAAAATCCGCCGATCCAGACAGCAGCTGGACCGGAGCTGATAAAATAGCTCTCATCAACAA
>JALQTR010000230.1 GCA_023260835.1 Paracoccaceae bacterium | reverse complement strand
CAAATCCGCGCAGGCACAGGGGGATAAGGTGATCCTTGTGCGCCATCAATCCAGCGCCCCCAAAGGGCTGTTTGCCGCCGGATCGACGGGGGCAGAAATTCGGCCTGCCATTTTGGCCGCTGCGCCAAATGCGCCCGTGGTGGTGAAACAGGTTGCAGATGCCTTTCAGGATACCGATCTGGCCAAACATTTGGACGGGGTGCAGGATCTGCTGATCTGCGGGATGATGACACAGAACTGCGTGGTCTTTACCGCCCTGTCGCGCATGGCGGATGGATACAATGTCTCTGTCATTGGCGATTTATGCACCGCACCAATGGAGGTGGTGCATCTGGTCGCACTGAACGCATTGCGATCAAAAGGCACGGTCCTGAATGCGGCGGATATTTACGGGGGCTGATGGGGCGGGGCGTTTACTGCCAGCGCCCTTCGAACCCTTCAGGGATCAGCAGCACATCACGTGACAGATCGGTGACATTGCGTTTGCCGCACAGCGCCATTGTGGTGTCCAATTCTTTGTGAATGACCTCTAGCGCGCGGGTGACGCCTGCTTCGCCCATCGCGCCCAACCCATAAATATAGGCCCGCCCGATATAGGTGCCTTTGGCCCCCATGGCCAGCGCCTTCAGCACATCTTGGCCGGATCGAATGCCGCTGTCCAAATGGACCTCGATTTGATCGCCAACCGCGTCCATGATGGATGGCAGGGCGCGAATGGCGCTGATTGCGCCGTCCAGCTGTCGTCCGCCATGGTTGGACACCACGATGGCATCTGCGCCGACCTTCAGCGCCATTTTGGCATCCTCGGCGTCCAGAATGCCTTTCAGGATAACTTTGCCGCCCCATTGTTCCTTCAGTTTGGCGATCTTATCCCAATCAAGCGTGGGGTCGAATTGTTCGGCTGTCCAGGCGCCCAGCTGCGACATATCTGACACGCCCTTCACATGGCCAACGATATTGCCAAAATGCCGGCGTTTCGCGCCCAGCATCCCAAGGCCCCATCGCCATTTTGTCGCCAAATCCGCCATGGTTTTCAGTGTCAGCTTTGGCGGGGCCGATAGGCCGTTCTTCAGATCCTTATGCCGCTGGCCCAAAATCTGCAAATCCAGTGTGATCACCAATGCACTGCAATTTGCCGCCCGCGCCCGTTCGATCAGGCGCGATGTGAAATCCGTATCGCGCATGGTGTAAAGTTGGAACCAAAATGGGGCCGAGGTCGCTTCGGCCACATCCTCGATCGAATTGATCGACATGGTCGACAGGGTGAAAGGTACGCCAAATTTTTCGGCCGCGCGCGCGGCATTGATTTCGCCATCCGCGGATTGCATGCCGGTAAATCCGACTGGGGCCAGCGCCACAGGCATCGCAACATCCTGCCCGATCATTTGGGATGCGGTGGAGCGGCCGCTCATATCCACGGCGACGCGTTGGCGCAGGCGGATCTGGGCAAAATCGCTGGTGTTTTCGGTGAAGGTTTGTTCGGTCCAGCTGCCCGATTCTGCGTAATCATAAAACATCTTTGGCGCCTTGCGGCGGTAGATGGCTTTCAGATCGGCAATATTGGTGATGATGGGCATGGCGGCACCTTTCGCTATTGGTTATGTTTTCTTACCAATAGCAACGGGCACACGCAATCTTTATCCCGCGCTATGCGCCCCATCGGCCAATGATTTTACAAAATCCACGATTTCCGCGACGGGCTTGCCATCGGCCATCATGGCGACAATGGCAGACCCCACAACCACCCCGTCGGCCACCTGTGCAATATCGCGCGCGGTTTCTGGGGATCGCACACCAAATCCAACGATCACAGGCAGATCCGTCTGCGCCTTAATGGCATCGACCTGGGGGGCCACATCGACAGCCTGCGCCGCGGCCGCCCCGGTGATCCCGGTGATCGACACGTAATACAGAAAGCCCGATGTGTTTTGCAGCACTTTAGGCAGACGGTTTGCATCCGTGGTGGGGGTGGCCAAGCGGATGAAGTTCAATCCGGCTGCCTGCGCGGGGATGCACAGCTCGCTATCCTCTTCTGGGGGCAGGTCGACGACGATCAGCCCGTCAATACCGGCGTCTTTTGCATCGGTTAAAAACGCATCAACACCGTGGGAATAGATTGGGTTGTAATACCCCATCAGAACGATCGGCGTATCTGTATCATGCGCGCGAAAATCGCGCACCATCTGCAGCGTCTTATTCAGTGTCTGCCCTGCATCCAGCGCCCTTTGGCCGGCCAATTGAATGGTTGGCCCATCTGCCATTGGATCGGTAAAGGGCAGGCCCAATTCGATCACATCCACCCCAGCCCCAGGCAGGGCGCGCAGCAAATCCATGGATGTGTCATAATCGGGATCCCCTGCCATCATATAGGCCACAAAGGCCTTCTTTCCATCAGCCTTCAATTTGGCAAAAGTGGCATCAATCCGAGTCATCACGCGATCCTTTATCTGCTTTCCCCCTGATCTGCCGAATATGAGCGTGAAAATCAATGGTATGATTGCGCTTTGCTGCGGTTAACCCCTCTTGACCGCTTGGGCCGCCACCGCTACCACCGCCGATAACTGCCGTATTATGCAAAAGGATTGGATCAATGGGTTTCAAAATGGGGATTGTTGGGCTGCCCAATGTGGGCAAATCCACGCTGTTTAACGCGCTGACCAAAACCGCCGCCGCACAGGCTGCGAATTTCCCGTTCTGCACGATTGAGCCCAATGTGGGGGATGTTGCCGTTCCAGATGCACGGCTGGATCAGCTGGCAGATATTGCTGGATCAAAACAGATCATCCCCACCCGCATGACATTTGTGGATATTGCCGGCCTGGTGCGCGGCGCATCCAAGGGCGAGGGGCTGGGCAATCAGTTTCTGGCCAATATCCGCGAGGTGGACGCCATCGCCCATGTTCTGCGCTGTTTCGATGATGGCGATGTGACCCATGTCGAAGGGCGCGTGGACCCTGTCGCCGATGCCCAAACCATCGAGATGGAGCTGATGCTGGCGGATATGGAATCAATCGAAAAGCGCCTGACCAATATCACCCGTAAATTACGCGGTGGCGATAAAGAGGCCGCGCAGCAGGATCGCCTGTTGCGCGCCGCCATGGCCGCGCTGGAAGACGGCCGCCCCGCCCGCAGCGTTGCAGTGGATGAGGATGATCAAAAACAGTGGAAAATGCTGCAACTGCTGACAACCAAACCCATCCTTTATGTCTGCAACGTGGACGAAGGCGCCGCCGCCACCGGCAACGATTATTCCAAAGCCGTTCAGGACATGGCCGCCCAGCAAGGCGCTGCGACGGTTCTGATCTCGGCCCAGATCGAGGAAGAGATCAGCCAGCTGGACAATGAAGAGGCGCAAATGTTCCTAGGTGAAATGGGTCTGGAAGAGGCCGGTTTGGATCGCCTGATCCGCGCCGGATACGACCTGCTGCAGCTGGAAACATACTTTACCGTCGGCCCCAAAGAGGCTCGCGCCTGGACAATCCGCAAAGGCACCGCTGCACCGCAAGCCGCCGGCGTTATCCATGGCGATTTCAAACGCGGTTTCATTCGGGCCGAAACCATCGCCTTTGATGATTATGTGTCGCTGGGCGGCGAAGGCGGCGCAAAAGAGGCCGGCAAGATGCGCGCCGAGGGCAAATCCTATATCGTACAAGACGGCGATGTGCTGCACTTCTTGTTTAACACATAAATTTGCAATTTTTGCAAAAAGCACCTTGTATCCGCCCCCCCTTCCACGCTAGAGCGGTCAACGGAGACGTGGCCGAGTGGTCGAAGGCGCTCCCCTGCTAAGGGAGTAGGCGGGAAACCGTCTCGAGGGTTCGAATCCCTTCGTCTCCGCCATTTTCCTCAGAATCGCTAGATCATAACTCGATGATAGTAGGGAGAAATTCGGCGTTTTCGCGCTGGCGGCGGTATTTGG
>JALQTR010000158.1 GCA_023260835.1 Paracoccaceae bacterium | reverse complement strand
GCAACCCATCCGCAGCTGCTTCGCAGACTGCAACCCTGTTCATCGGCATCGCGTTCGCAGAAGCCCTGGGGATCTTCTCGTTCCTCGTTGCTCTGCTGCTGATGTTCGCTGTTTAATCCCGGGCGAATAATTCCTTACGCACGCAAAGGCCAATATTGGCCTTTGCGATGATCCTGGAAGTTCCCCAAGGAGGACAACATGGCGCAACAAACGCACCAAACAGGTGATGCCGCCGCAGCCGCGCCCGGCATGCCACAGTTGGATTTTTCCAACTGGGATAACCAGATTTTCTGGCTTTTGGTCACGCTGGTCCTGATCTTCTTTGTTCTGTCGCGCATTGCATTGCCGCGGATTGCTTCGGTTCTGGCGGAACGTCAGGGGACGATCACCAAAGATTTGGCCGAAGCCGAAGCGCTGAAAGCCAAAGCTGCAGAAGCAGAAGAAGCCTATAACCAAGCATTGGCCGATGCCCGTGCCGAGGCCCAAAGCATCATCGCCGAAAACAAGGCACAGATGCAGGCTGAACTGAAAGCCGCTATTGAAGAAGCCGATGCAAAGATCGCAGCCAAATTGGCTGGGTCTGAAAAAGCCATCGCTGAAATTCGCGCAGGCGCAATGGATGCAATCCGTGCCGTTGCCAGCGACACAGCTGCCGAATTGGCTGTGGCTGTTGGTGGCACTGCTGATGCATCCGCGATCGAAGTGGCCGTTACGGCCCGGATGAAAGGTGTTTAAGATGAACAAATCCATTCTTATCGCCGCATTCGGCCTGTTGGCTGCTCCCGCGCAGGCCGCGTCTGGCCCGTTCTTTTCGCTGGGCAATACAAATTTCATCGTATTGCTGGCCTTCATTTTGTTTGTGGTTGTGCTGGCCTATTTCAAGGTCCCAGGCACCATTGGCGGGCTGCTGGATAAGCGCGCCGAAGGCATTCGCAACGATCTGGACGAAGCCAAGGCCCTGCGCGATGAAGCGCATGAACTGTTGGCGTCCTACGACCGCAAACAGCGCGAAGTGCAAGAACAAGCCGCACGCATCGTTGCCCACGCAAAAGATGAAGCAGAAGCCGCCGCCGCACAGGCGCGTGCTGATCTGGAAACATCGGTTGCGCGCCGCCTGGCCGCAGCCGAAGATCAGATTGCATCAGCCGAATCTGCTGCAATCCGCGATGTGCGTGATCAGGCAATTGCGATTGCCATCAGCGCAACGCGCGAGGTTGTTGCCAGCCAGATGAGCGCAGCTGCCGCCAACAAATTGATCGAAGAATCGATCAAGGAAGTGGATGCAAAACTGCACTAATCAGGCCAAAACCTGACAGACAAAAAACCCCGCGGGCACAACGCCACGCGGGGTTTTTTTATTTTATCACATAAGAGGCGTGTGGGCTGGTTCAGCCCTACCCGCGTGGCAGGATCACAATCTCAACACGGCGGTTTTGCGCGCGGCCCTCGGCGGTCAGGTTCGATGCAATGGGTTGGCGTTCGCCACGGCCCGATGTGCGCAGCCGATCCGGATGCACCCCCGAATCCATCAATGCCTCGGACACGGCCAATGCGCGGCGTTCGGACAGGGATTGGTTATAGGCCGCATCGCCGGTGTTATCCGTATGCCCGATCACCAAAACATCGCTTGCGTCATATTCAAGCAAATGCGCCGCCATGCGCGTCAGGCCGCTACGCAAATCAGGGCGCAGCGCGGTGCTGTTCGTGGCAAACAGGATATCTTGCTGCATGGTGACAATCAGGCGATCGCCCGTGTTCACAATCTCGATCCCGTTTTCAGGCAAGGACGCGCGCAAGGCGGCCTCTTGCCGGTCCAATTCGGCACCGATGATCATTCCGGCCCCCGTTCCAAGGATCGCACCGGTGACAACATCACCGCGATCATTGCCGGTGACCAACCCCACGGCTGCGCCCAATAACGCGCCTGTGGCGGCGGATTCTTTGGTTCGGCGTTTTGGGTCGGTCGGGCTGACATCACAGGCAGACAGGGTAAAGGCCCCAAGGCCCAATATCAGGGTGGTTTTGGCAATTGCGTGCATGACACTGCTCCTTTGCGAAATCGTTACATGCTTATTTATACATAGGCGCGTGCAGTTCCAAGGTGCGCCTTGCTGCGCTGCGCGAAAACCCGCGCACATTATCGTGATCAAGCGTCCCCATGCGACAGCGCCGTTTCAAATGCCAGCATGCAGCGTTTTACCGGCAGGCCCCAGTGATACCCCCCCAGTCCGCCAGATTTGCGCAGCGCGCGGTGGCAGGGGATCAACCAGCTGATTGGATTGCGACCCACCGCCGTCCCCACAGCGCGCACCGCTTTGGGCGTGCCGATTGCATTTGCGATATGCGAATATGTTGTGACCTGCCCTGCGGGAATTTGCAGCAGCGCCTCCCAGACTTTGATCTGAAAGGGCGCGCCCAAAATATGCAGCGATGCGCGGCCCTTCATTGCAAACACCTGCTGTGCCAGTGGCGCAATCCGGCCTGCGTCTTTGATATAGGTTGCTGCCGGCCAGCGCGATTGCAGATCCTGCAGGCAAGCCGCGTCCCCATCATCCCCCGCAAACCCAATGGCACAAATCCCGCGATCCGTGGCCATCACCACCGCGGGGCCAAATGGGCTGGGCACTGCGGCCCAGTGGATGGTCAATCCAGCGCCATCCTTTGCATATTGCCCTGGGGTCATCCCTTCCCATGTTAGAAACAAATCATGCAGCCGCCCACTGCCCGACAGGCCCACATCCTGTGCCACCTGCAATGTAGTGCAATGATCGCGCAGCAGTGCCTTTGCGTGATCCAGCCGCAGATATTGCTGATACCGCGCGGGGGACACCCC
>JALQTR010000116.1 GCA_023260835.1 Paracoccaceae bacterium | reverse complement strand
GGCAGCGGCGGCGGCGGCATCGACGCCCCAAGTGGGTTGGTTCACAACCAAAACAGCAGGGTTTTGCAGCACCTCGCGCCCGATGACGAATTTTTGCAAATTCCCACCCGACAGCGCCCGCGCCACATTGCGCGCCCCGGGGGTGCGCACATCGAATTGTGCGATGATATCGCGCGCAAAATCCCGCGCCTTGGCCCAGTTGATGAACCCCGATCGCGTCAAACCCATGCGCACAGCGCCCGTCAATGCGGCGTTTTCAATCAACGTCATATCTGGCGCGGCAGCGTGGCCCAGCCGCTCTTCGGGCGCGCACAGCAGCCCCGCCGCGCGGCGCGCGGTGGGTGGCAGCGCCCCCAGCGGCACGCCCGCCAGCTGCACCGCGCCGGGCGCAGACAGCCGTTCACCAGACAGCGCCAGCAGCAGTTCATCCTGGCCATTGCCAGCAACACCCCCCAGGCCGACAATTTCACCCGCTTGCACATCAAAGGATACAGATTTTAGCGCCGTGCCAAAGGCATCTTGCGCCGGCAATGACAGGTCCTGCACCCGCAATGCCACCGGCCCCAAATCCCGCGCCGGGCGTTTGGGCGCATCAAATGCACTGCCCACCATCATTTCGGCCAATGACTGCGCGGATTGATCGCGCGGAATACAGGTTGCCACCTTTTTACCCAGCCGCAAGATAGTGGCTGTGTCGCACAGGGCGCGGATCTCTTCCAATTTGTGGCTGATATACAGGATTGCTGTGCCTTCACTGCGCAGTTTACGCAGGGTCTGGAACAGGATTTCGACCTCTTGCGGGGTTAAAACGGATGTGGGTTCATCCATGATAAGCAGCCGCGGATTTTGCAAAAGGCAGCGGATGATTTCCACCCGTTGCCGTTCCCCCGCCGACAACCGCCCCACTGTTTTATGCGGGGACAGCGGCAGGCCATAGGTGTTGGATACATCGGTGATCCGCTGCGCCAATTCCCCACGGGTTGGCGGATTTTCCATGCCCAGCGCAATATTTTCAGCCACACTCAAAGCATCGAACAGCGAAAAATGCTGAAAGACCATCGCCACGCCCGCACGCCGCGCGGCGCGTGGTTCCGCCGGGGCATAGGGCTGGCCGGCCAATGTCATCTGGCCCTGATCAGGTTTCACCAACCCATAGATCATCTTGACCAGCGTTGATTTTCCCGCCCCGTTTTCCCCCAGCAGCGCATGCACCTCGCCTGCGCGGATGTCGAATGAAATATCATCATTCGCCACCACCCCGGGATAGGCCTTGCGAAGCCCATCCAACCGCAGCAAAATTTCGTCAGCCATCCCTGTTCGCTTTATACTATTTACAACTTTACCAGAGGTTCTAACGCGCAATTCGCATCCTGTCGCGTGTTTTTTGCGCAAAAATGGATTAACGGCCCCCTGCATGGGGATGGATTTGAATTATATCACCCACGTTTAGCGGATAAAATCAAACAGGCTTTGGCTGATTGTCTTTGAAAACAGCTGCCGCGTGGCATCGCGGTTGACGATCATCGATTGGATTTGTGTGACCAGTTCGGCCAGATCCGCATCTTCCAGATCAGATTTGCTTTGCTGAACCAACACCTCGCGTTTGGCCATTATATCATCTTGGCGTTCGGCCTGCGCCATATAGGCGCCAAGACGGGCATGGTTGATCGCCACATGATCGATTGCACCGCCTAGCGCCGCAAGCGCCCCATCAAAGCTTTGATCCTGATCGGCAAACCGAACGGCGGGGCGATCTTCAAGCGGCAGGCGGTTCATATCCACCTCTTGCAAGTTCATGCCGTAACTTCCACGCTGTTCTACGCCCGTTTGCCCTTCAACCTGATAGGCCGACAGGCGCATTTCCCCGCCATTTTCAGCGGCGATGTAAATCTGCCCAGGGGCATCACCGCGCACCGCAACAACGCCCGTTTGATCAGACACGGCGTTGATGGCGTCAATCAGCGGGGCATCCACACCGCGCACCATATCGGCAGATATTTCGGCCGTCCCCAACGGACCCGTCAAAGAGAACTGATGTGTCAACGGCGTTC
>JALQTR010000046.1 GCA_023260835.1 Paracoccaceae bacterium | reverse complement strand
GGGATGCGATGTGCCGCACCATCATGTCCGCAGGCAGCCGCCGCGGGGCAATGATGGCGACCATGCGCTGCGATCACCCCGATGTCGAGGATTTCATCACCGCCAAGGGCGATGCTGCCCGTTTGCGGATGTTCAACCTGTCCGTTCTGGTCACCGATGCCTTTATGGATGCGGTCAAGGCCGATGGGCCATGGGATTTGGTATTTGATGGCAAGGTGTATAAAACCCTGCAAGCGCGGGATCTGTGGGACCGGATGATGCAATCCACCTATGATTTTGCTGAACCTGGGGTGATCTTTATTGACCGGATCAATAAGGCAAATAACCTGTGGTATTGCGAAACCATCAGTGCCACAAACCCCTGCGGCGAACAGCCCTTGCCCCCCTATGGCGCCTGCCTGTTGGGATCGGTGAATTTGGCGCGGCTGGTAACAGACCCGTTTGAGGGTGCAGCCCAGCTGGACCCAAATGCGCTGCGCGATTTGGTGCGTATGGCGGTGCGGATGATGGATAATGTGGTCGATGTGTCGAATTTCCCATTGCCGCAGCAACAGGCCGAAGCCAAGGCCAAACGCCGCATTGGGCTGGGCGTCACGGGGCTTGCCGATGCCTTGCTGATGGTTGGTCTGCGTTATGGATCGGATGAAGCCGTTGCACAAACCGACGCATGGATGAAACTGATCGCGCGCGAGGCGTATTTAGCATCCGTTGAATTGGCCCGTGAAAAGGGCGCCTTTCCGCTGTTTGATGCGGATCAGTATCTGCAATCGGGGATGATGCAAGCGATGGATCAGGACATTCGCGATGCAGTCGCCAAAGATGGTATTCGCAATGCACTGCTGACCTCGATCGCCCCCACTGGCACAATCAGCCTTTATGCTGGGAATGTCAGCTCGGGGATCGAGCCGGTTTTTGCCTACAGCTACACCCGCAAAGTCCTGCAAAAAGATGGCAGCAGAACCGAAGAAGAGGTGGTGGATTACGCCGTTCAAATGTGGCGCGACCGTTTTGGCGATGCGCCGCTGCCCGATTATTTCGTGAATGCGCAAACATTGGCCCCCGAAGACCACGTTCGGATGCAGGCAGCTGCGCAAAAATGGGTGGACAGCAGCATATCCAAAACCATCAACTGCCCCGAAGATATCAGCTTTGAAGCCTTTAAAGATGTTTATCTGCAGGCCTATGAAACAGGCTGCAAAGGCTGCACCACCTATCGCCCCAATGACATCACCGGATCGGTCCTGTCTGTGGCGCCAGAAAAACCGGCAGAACCTGCGTCCGATATGGGCGAGGTAATTTATATGTCCGAACCGCTGGAGCGCCCACAGTACCTAGAGGGGAACACATATAAACTACGCTGGCCGGACAGCGAACACGCGATTTACCTGACGGTGAATGACGTGATGCTGGATGGTCGCCGCCGCCCATTCGAGGTGTTCATCAACTCCAAGAATATGGAGCATTTTGCCTGGACCGTGGCGCTGACCCGCATGATCTCCGCCGTGTTCCGCCGTGGTGGGGATGTCAGCTTCGTGGTCGAAGAGCTGAAAGCCGTATTTGATCCGCGTGGCGGTGCCTGGGTGCAGGGGAAATACATTCCATCCATCTTGGCGGCCATCGGCGGCGCGATCGAAGAACATATGATCCGCATCGGCTTTTTGACCACCGATCAGGGCGCGCATATTGCCCCATCTGCGGATGCCGGCACCCGCGGAGCGTCCTGTCCCAGCTGTGGCCAATTTTCGGTAATGATGATCGAAGGATGCAAAACCTGCACCGATTGCGGCTATTCCAAATGCGGCTAACCCGCTGAGGAGACCCAAATAAAAAAGGGCGCGCTGGAATTTCAGCGCGCCCTTTTTCATTCTTATCAGTGCCTATCAAGCCAAGGATGGCAGCCACAAAACAATCGCTGGGAAGGCCACCAAAAGGGCGATGGTGACAGCATCTGCGACAAAGAATGGCGTGACACCTTTGAACACGTCCTGCACTGTCAGATCATCCCGAACACCGGCGACAACAAAACAGTTCAGACCAATTGGCGGGGTAATCAGGCAGAATTCGGCCATTTTAACCACCAATATGCCAAACCATATGGCACACATTGGACCGGACATCCCAAAGGTGCTGTCCGCAGCCGAGACAAATTCGCCACCATTCAATGCCATGACAGCCGGATAAACAACCGGCAGGGTCAGCAGCAACATGCCAATCGCGTCCATGAACATCCCAAGCACGGCATAGGCCAGCAGGATACAGATCAGGATCAACATCGGTGACACATGCAGCGATGTGATCCAATCCGAAAACGCGCCTGGCAGATCAGCAAAGCCCAAGAAGCGCACATATATCAGCACACCCCAGATGATCGAGAAGATCATCACCGTCAGCTTGGCGGATTCGATCAGCGCCTCTTTCAATTGACCCCACCGCATTCCGCGGAAAAGGGCCATCAGAAACACGATGAATGCCCCAACGGCGCCGCCTTCTGTTGGTGTGCCCCAGGCCTCGCCAAAGGGGTTGTAGACAAACATGACGATCATCACCACCACAGCCACAATCGGCAGGGCGGGGGGCAGCGATTCAAACCGTTGTTTCCATGTGAATCCCCGCACCGGCGGGCTAACGGATTTGAAGACCACGGCAATGCCAATGATCAAAATGGCATAGATAACTGCCGAAAAGACCCCGGGGATGAATCCGGCAAGCAGCAGCTTGCCCACATCCTGTTCAACAATAATGGCATAGATGACCAAAATCGCAGATGGGGGGATCAGGCTGGCCAATGTCCCACCTGCGGCCACAACACCGGCCGCAAATCGTTTATCATACCCGATCTTCAACATTTCCGGGATCGCAATGCGTGCAAACACGGCTGCCGTTGCAACAGACGCCCCTGACACAGCTGCAAACCCAGCGGTTGCAAAAACGGTACTGACAGCCAAACCACCTGGCACCCATGCAATCCAACGCTTTGCAGCCTCGAACAGGGCTGTCGTCAGACGCGCGTGATAGGCCAAATAGCCGATCAGGATGAAGGTGGGGATCAGGCTCAGCGCTTGACTGCTGACTTTGGAATGCGGCACTTGGCCGGCGATTTTCACGCTGATTTCCAGTGCCTTGCCAAATCGTTCTGGGGCGTAATCAAAGCCATTCCAGCGCAGCCAAACCAGACCAACAAATCCGGCAAGACCCGCGGCAAAGGCAACGCGCATCCCCAAAACCACCATTAAGAACATAAAACCCGTCGTCCACAGGCCGATTGTAATTGGATCCATCAGTCGGCCTCCTGCAATTGGTCGGCTTCGATGCGGGCTTGTTCTTCGATCGACAGGATCATTGGAACGCCTGCGGGGTGCGGATCATCCGTGATCAATGCGCGGGTGTAAATCATCGCCTGCAACACAAGGCGCAGGGCAAAAACACTGAACGCCACTGGCACGATCAATTTCGCGGGCCACAAGGGCAACCCCACATCGATCGAGCTGTCACGGCTCCACAATGGAACCGAGAAATCAAAGCTGCGTTCGAAATGCGCCCAGGACCCCCAGATCAACATCACGATCAAAAATAGAATTAATAAAACGCTGATCAATTCAAACAGCCAAAGCGCGCGGCCCTTCAGCTGGCCAATCAAAATATCCATCCGAATATGGGTGCCATCGCGCTGCACATAGGACACGCCCATAAATGCAATCAACGGCATCGCCATTTCGATATAATCGACATAGCCCAGCATCGGGCTGCCAAAGAATTTACGCCCAGATACAGAATAGGCGGCCAAAAACATCAAGCTGAACACACCAAGCCCGCTTAGAAGCGCAAAAAACCGCTCAAGCGGTTCCAGTGCGCGATCCAGCCGGCTGAATAAAGTATTGTTTTCCAATACGGATTTACTGGAAGCCATGGTTTACCCTTCCAAAAAGAAAACTGCCCGCAGGGGATACCTGCGGGCAGTCATTGTGGTGATTACTTTGCTTTTTCAGCGGCCAAAGTGGTCTTCACCAGCTCCAGCAGTTCTGCACCTGGCAGGCCTTGGGCTTCCATGTCTTTCACCCAAGCGTCAGAGATTGGACCCGCTGCAATTTTGCGGAATTTTTCAATTTCGTCTTCGGAAATTGTAACTTTCTGAACGCCTTTTTCGGCCAGAACATCATCCCAACGCTTCAGCAGTTTACCATAGTTTTCCAGGTAATGATCCAGCGCGGCAGGAATTGCCTCGTCCAGGATTTTGCGGTGCTCGTCCGACAGGGCATCATAGGCGTCTGTGTTCACAACAACTGGGCAGTTCACGGTGCCGGGGTTCAGGTTTTCGGTCCACCAAGTGGCTTGGTTGATGGTGCCAAAGCTCAGGTGGGCGTGCTGTGCGAATGCAACGGTGTCAACAACACCTGATTCCATCGCCTGATAGGCTTCGCTGGAAGGCACCGAGGTTGGAACGCCACCAACGGCTTTGAACGCTTCGCCCAGACCGCCGGTCGCACGAACGCGCATGCCATTGTATTTGTCCAGCGTGTCACGTGGTTCGCCAGTGCCAGCCAGGTTGTACTGCGGCATGGGCGAGGTCATCAGCAGACGTGCGTTCCACTGTGCCATTTCTTTGGCAACGGCAGGGTGCGCATAAACGGCGCGGGAAACCGCAACCTCTTGCTGCAGGTTTTCAACACCCAAGAAGGGTAGCTCCAGCACTGTGATCAGGCGGTTCTTGTCGCGGTGATACCCCGCGCAGAACTGTGCCATTTCAAATGCGCCGATGGAAATGTTATCCAAGTTTTCCTTTGGCTTGGACAGGCCGCCGTAGCTGACGTTGATGGTGAATTCACCGCCGGATTTTTCGGCAACGATTTCGGCCACTTTTTCAACGTGCTCGGTAAAGGCGCGGCGCTTGCCCCAAACGGATGCGTTCCATTCAACAGCAGCTGCTTCGCCTGCGACGAAGGCCGCCATTGTCATAGCTGCGACGGATAATGCTTTGGTCTTCATTTGGTTCTCCTCCCAAAAATATGCAAGATAATAGGTTCTTGTATGCAAGGAAGATTAGCGTTTTTATTTGACCCTGCAACCCAATTGGGCAAAAATTATCTAAACAAATGTTAATTAGGGCAAAATTTGTGTTAAATGTTTATTTTATAGTCCAAAAAGGCCGGCTTGCCTATGAATGCCTGATGGCCTTGGCCAGTTTGCGCTGCGCCAGTCCCAATTTTGCAGGACGTGTTTATGTGATCGAGCCGCAACCCGGTCCACTGTGGCCTGATGACCCCCGCGTGACGGGGCCATTACGAGATATGTTAATGCGGCTGTGCGATGATTGGGTCCCGCTGCATAATGAAATTTTTGGTGCCCAATACCCACATGGCAATAAGATCGAGGCGCTGCGACTACTACCCAAGGCTGAGCCGTTTATTTTCTTCGACAGTGACACACTCTTTTATCGCAATCTAAATGATCTCAATGTCGATTACACGCGCCCCAGCGCATCCAATTTATGCACGAATACATGGCCCAAACTGCAACCGAATGGGGCCTCTTTGGCGCAAATCTGGCAATCGCTATATGCGCGGTTCGATTTGGATTTTCTGTCTGCGCAAAATACCGGCTATGCCGCCGATGATTGGCGGCGTTACCCTTATTATAATGCAGGGTGGTTTTATGGTGATTGCCCGTCTGAATTTGGCGCGCTTTACGCGACAATGGCGCAGGATATTTGGCATAACTCGCCCATCCAGCTGACGGGGCAGAATCTGTATCCTTGGCTGGATCAGGTGGTTTTACCATTAGTTATCCATGCCCTGAAGGGCGGGGCTGTAGCTGATGCCCCGCTGGATCAGGACTTTACCTATCATTACAGGTATTTGGCGCGGGCTTTTGCGCATGCCCCACTGCCGGCGCGCAGGGCGTTGCACGTCACAACGCGCCAGCCGCATCTGGCTGAATTGTTCAAACAGTATGACCCGTTTTATCCGTTCCTGTATGGCAACAGCGGCGCCGAGGCCCAATCCATTGGCCAAGCGATCAAGCGTGGCGATGAAACTGTGTTGCGTAATCGGCTGCAACAGGCCGGGCTTTGGGTCCGTTAAGCGGCAAAAATACCGCTTGTATCGGCAAATCCCTTAACCTCGATTGGGTTGCCGCTGGGATCGGTGAAGAACATGGTCCATTGTTCCCCGGGTTCCCCCTGAAATCGGACAGTCGGCGGGATCACCCAGTCTGTGCCTGCGGCCTGCAATCGATCGGCCAATGCGCGCCATTCGGTCAGGGGCAGCACCACGCCAAAATGCGGCATGGCGACCATATGATCGCCCACGTTGCCCGTGTTGGCGGTGGGGAAGGGGGTGCCCAGATGCAGGCTCAGCTGGTGACCGAAGAAATCAAAATCCACCCAAGTCTTGGTGCTACGTCCCTCGGATGCGCCCAAAACACCGCCATAAAAACGGCGGGCTTCATCCAAATCAGTGACATGAATGGCAAGGTGAAACGGGTGTGGCATACGAAATCTCCGACAATATGTGATAAGAAAAATAAGCACAGGGCGCCTGTCTGCGCAATCGAAATAGGACGCCCATTCTGTCCTTGCTGTGGAATTTGGAACAGCCGTGTTGTGAGCAGCGCGCCCATTAAAAACGTGTCCTTTTCAGGATAACCCGCTTGCGGCGATCCATTTGGGGCCCTAATCCTATGGTCAACATACACAAACAGGAGAAGACCCATGTCAGACACCCCAACCTATGGCTTTGACACATTGGCCATTCACGCCGGCGCCCGCCCCGATCCCGCAACGGGCGCACGCCAGGTCCCCATTTATCAAACCACCGCCTATGTGTTTCGTGATGCCGATCACGCAGCAGCGCTGTTTAACCTGCAAGAGGTGGGGTATATTTATTCGCGCCTGACCAACCCAACTGTGGCCGCGCTGCAAGAACGTGTCGCGACATTGGAAGGTGGCGTTGGGGCGGTTTGCTGCTCGTCCGGTCACGCGGCGCAGATCATGGCACTGTTCCCCCTGATGGGGCCGGGCAAGAATGTTGTGGTGTCCACCCGTCTGTACGGCGGTACGATCACCCAGTTCAGCCAAACCATCAAACGGTTCGGGTGGGAAGCAAAATTTGTCGATCTTGACGATCTGGCCGCTGTTGAAGCCGCGATTGACGATAACACCCGCGCCGTATTTTGTGAAACCATTGCCAACCCAGGTGGCTATATTTCGGATATTCCCGCATTGGCAGCAATTGCAGATAAAGCAGGTTTGCCATTGATTGTGGATAACACCACAGCCACACCATATCTGTGCCGTCCGATTGAATTGGGTGCCACATTGGTTGTGCATTCTTTGACCAAATATCTAACAGGCAATGGCACCGTCACCGGCGGCGTCGTGGTCGATTCGGGCCGGTTTGATTGGTCTGCATCTGATAAATTCCCATCGCTGAGCGCGGCAGAGCCCGCCTATCATGGGCTGAAATTCCATGAAACCTTTGGCGCATTGGCCTTTACCTTCCATGGGATCGCCGTGGGCTTGCGCGATTTGGGTATGACGCTGAACCCGCAGGCCGCGCATTATACGTTGATGGGGATTGAAACCCTGTCACTGCGGATGCAGCGCCATGTGGAAAACGCGCAGAAAATCGCCAGCTGGTTGGAAGGGCATGCCCATGTTGCAGGGGTGACCTATGCGGGACTGGACAGCTCGCCCTATAAGTCGCGGGCCGATCAGATTGTGCCCAAAGGGGCAGGTGCGCTGTTCACGGTGCAGCTTAAAGGCGGGTACGAGGCTTGTGTACGCTTTGTTGATAACCTGCAAATCTTCAGCCATGTGGCCAATTTGGGCGATACGCGAAGCTTGGTCATCCATTCGGCGTCAACCACCCACCGTCAGCTGACACCGGAACAACAAAAGGCCGCAGGAGCCAGCCCAGATGTGGTGCGCATTTCCATCGGCATCGAAGATGCCGCGGATCTGATCGCCGATCTGGATCAGGCATTGAATGTTGCCCATCAATAATTGACAAAGGGGCGCCCCTTCGGCGCCCCTTTGTGATCATTCACAGTTTTTGATCATTCATAGTTTGGATGAAATGATCCCAGTATTAAACCCACCCATTCGCAATTCCCCAAACAGGCGTTGATATTCGATTTTGGGGCAGCGATTCATCACCACATCCACACCTTTTTGCGCCAGCGTCTCGGCGCTTTGATGACATTCTACGCCGATTTGCATCCAAAAGGCTTTCATATCTGGGCAGGTGTCTAATGCCTCGGCCATGATGTCTGGCACGGCCTCTGACCGGCGAAACACATCCACCATATCCACGCGTTCATCAATATCCTGCAAGCTGGCGCGGATTTTTTGGCCAAAAAACATTTGCCCAGCGGCACCGGGGTTCACGGGAATGACCTTGAACCCTTTCAGCGATAAATAGCGGGCCACAAAATAACTGGGCCTGATTGGGTTGGTCGATGCCCCAACAATCGCCACGGTTTTGCAGCGCTGTAAAATGGATTTCAGATAGGTGTCAGAATAATCGGTCATAATGCCCCCCAATGGTCTTGCTGGTTTTTCAACGCTTAGACGTCATGATGCAAGGTCAATTTGGCACGCAGGCCTTGCAAATTTGGGCTGTCGTCCAATTGCAACATGCCCCCATGGGCACGGGCGATATCGGCCGCGATGCTGAGGCCCAGACCAACACTGCCGCCGCCATCTTGATTGCGGGCCTTGTCTAAACGAACAAAGGGCTGAAGCGCCTCATCCCGCTGGGCATCAGGGATGCCTGGGCCGTCATCCTCAACCATGATGATGATGCGATCTGGTTCGGCCTGGGCCGTCATCCAAACGGTTTGCCCGTGTTTCAGCGCGTTTGAGATTAAGTTCTCAATGGCCCGTTTGATCGCCAATGGGCGGCAGATCAGATGCAAATCATCCGGCCATTCGCATTTTGTAATGGGCGTGTTTTGTCTGGCGAATCCATTCTGAATATCATGTAGCAGTGTAGACAGGTCACAGGCCTGCGCCGCGCTGGACATCATATCGCCTTTGGCAAAGGTCAGGTATTCATCCAGCAGGCGTTGCATATCATCCACATCCCGCAGCAGGGCTGCGGCCTCGGCATCATCCAGCATCGACAGCCCCAACCGAAGCCGCGTTAATGGGGTGCGTAAATCATGGCTGACCGCTGATAGCATCATGGTGCGCTGATCAACGAATCGTTCAATTCGCGCGCGCATTTGGACAAAGGCAAGACCTGCGGCGCGCAGCTCAGACGCGCCAGCGGGGCTGAAGGGGATCACCTCGCCCCGGCCAAATGCTGTCGCAGCACGGGCCAGGCGTTTTATCGGGCGCAGCTGATTGCGCAGATAGATATAGGCGATGATTGTCACAATCGTGCCAAAAAAGATCATATTTACAAACAGCTGATGCGGGTTGGCGGCTGACAGCCGATCGCGCGGCACCGTCACCTGCCACAGGTGATCGGCGCTGCGAATAATCACATTGGCCACGATGTTGTCCGGCAGATCCACCTGTTCAAACCCAGCCAATTGCGCATCAAAGCTGCGGGTGATCACAAGTCCGGAAAAATCATACCACCGCCGCACCGGCGATCCGGGTAGGGCGGTTATCTGTTCGGCCTGAAACGACAGGGCGGCCAGTAATTCTTGCCCCGATTGCGTATGAAACCCATGACCCTCAATGATATGGATCTCTTGCGCAACGGCACGGGTTAATTGATCGGTCACATCTTCAAAATGGCGCTTGATGAACACCACCGTGACCACCAGTTGCAGCGTGATAACTGGTAACAGCAAGATCAGGGCAGCCCTTCCATAAAGGCTGCGCGGCATGTATCGTTTGATCAGCGACAAGGTCATGCCCCAGTCATAGGCGAGCCTGCCTTCCGCCACCAGAAAAAAGTAACAGACTAGAAAGCGACAGATGCAAGACCCTCAGCCCGATTTCAATCCAACGCCTGGTCATATTGATCCTGTCGCTCCTATGCTGCGCCGGATATTGGCCCCAAACCCATCCCCGATGACCTATAAGGGCACAAATACGTATATTTTGGGAGATAAATCACGCGCTGTGATTGACCCTGGGCCTGTTGATGACGCACATTTGCAGGCAATTTTGGCTGCTGGCGATGGACGCATTTCGCATATCTTGGTGACCCACGCGCATATTGATCATTCCCCACTTGCCCGTCTTTTGGCCAATGAAACGGGCGCGAAAATATATGCCTATGGCGGTGCAACCGCCGGACGATCCGCCTTTATGGACCAATTGGCCGCTGACGGATTGGCCGGTGGGGGCGAGGGAATCGATTCTGAATTCACGCCGGATATCGTTCTGGCAGATGGCGACACCGTGACAACGGATGAATGGTCCGTTCAGGCCATCCATACGCCCGGTCACCTGTCCAATCATCTTTGTTTTGCATGGGGGGATCGATTGTTCAGTGGCGATCACGTTATGGGCGGGGCAACTTCCTTGGTGTCGCCCCCCGATGGGGATTTGGGTGCCTTTATGGCCGCCTGCGCACGGCTGCAACAAACGAATTGGTCTGTATTTTATCCCGGTCATGGGGATATTGTCACAGATCCAAATGCACGCTTGGCAGAGCTGATTGCGCATCGCAAAATGCGCGAAGGTGAAATTTTATCAGCCTTGGGGGAAGGGCCGGCTGATGCCAAAACATTGGCGGCGCGGATTTACACGGATGTCAATCTGGCGTTGTTGGGTGCGGCTGCGCGCAACGTGTTTGCTCATCTGTTGGATCTTTATCAACGCGGCCTAATCACATCAGACGACACCATTGCCGCCACATCGCAATTTAAATTGAAACCTGCCTCCCATTAAATTTTTTGCAAAAAATTACGATGAAGGGCAATTTCCCTCTGGACGCTCTAATCCAGCATTGCTATAGCCAGCGTCATGTTCCGGCGTAGCTCAGCGGTAGAGCAGTTGACTGTTAATCAATTGGTCGTAGGTTCGATCCCTACCGCCGGAGCCATAAAAAGCCCTTTAAGGTGAATGCCTTAAAGGGCTTTTTTATTACAGAACGTATTTGCTCAGATCCGTGCCGCTGGCCAGTGTGCCGATGTTTGCCTCGACAAAGCCCGCGTCGACGGTGACGCTGTCACCGCTGCGATCTGATGCGGCGAAGGACAGGTCGTCAAAGACGCGCTCAATCACCGTATAAAGCCGCCGCGCACCAATGTTTTCAACCGATTGGTTCACATCCGCCGCGATGCGGGCAATGGCGGCAATGCCATCATCGGTGAAAGATAGGGTGACACCTTCGGTTGCCATCAGCCCCTGATATTGGCGGGTCAGCGCATTATCTGTTTCGGTTAGGATGCGGGTAAAATCCCCCTCGGTCAGGGCGCGCAACTCCACACGGATGGGCAGGCGCCCCTGCAATTCGGGCAGCAGATCAGATGGTTTGGCGATGTGAAAGGCGCCGGATGCGATGAACAGGATATGATCGGTTTTGACCGCGCCATATTTGGTGGACACGGTGGTGCCTTCGATCAGGGGCAGCAGATCGCGCTGAACGCCTTCGCGGCTGACATCGCCGCCGCGGGCGTCCGAACGGGCGCAGACCTTGTCGATCTCATCCAAAAAGACAATGCCGTTTTCTTCGACGGATTCCAGGGCTTTACGGGTGATTGTGTCGTCATCAATCAGCTTGTCCGCCTCATCCCCCAGCAGCAATTCATGGCTTTGCGCCACGGTCACGCGTTTGGTGGTGCGGCGGCCACCAAAGGCCTTGCCCAACATATCGGATAAATCAAACGCCCCCATCTGCGCCCCAGGCTGGCCGGGGATGTCGAACATGGGCATGGATTGGGGTGTGTCGGCAACGTCAATCTCGATCTCTGTGTCGTCCAGCTCGCCCGCGTGCAGTTTTTTGCGGAACATATCGCGGGTGGCGGGGCGTGCGTCAGGGCCGGCGATGGCGTCCAAAACACGCTCCTCGGCGGCCTCAAGCGCCCGCGCGCGCACTTCGGCGCGCAGGGTTTCACGGGTGGTGATCATGGCGGCATCGACCAAATCGCGGATGATTTGGTCTACATCGCGGCCGACATAGCCCACTTCGGTGAATTTTGTTGCCTCGACCTTTATAAAGGGGGCATTGGCAAGCTTGGCCAACCGGCGGCTGATTTCGGTTTTGCCAACCCCAGTGGGGCCGATCATCAGGATGTTTTTGGGATAAACCTCGCCGCGCAGATCATCGGGCAGCTGTTTGCGCCGCCAACGATTGCGCAGGGCCACGG
>JALQTR010000218.1 GCA_023260835.1 Paracoccaceae bacterium | reverse complement strand
GCCGTGATCAATTTCCTGATCATCGCCTGGGTGGTATTCATGTTGGTCAAATCGGTTAACAAGGTCAAAGAGGCCACCGAAAAGCAAGAGGCCGAGGCCGCCCCCGCCGCCCCCGCAGGGCCCAGCGAAACCAATCTGTTGATCGAAATTCGCGATGCGCTGAAGGCACAGGCGAAATAAATTTCGCACCGCCCCAAAAACCACGCCGCGGGGGTGTTTTTTCGTTTGACACCCCGCGCGGCTTTTTATACTTGGGCCGAGTGTGAGATGGCGTGGTAGCTCAGCTGGTTAGAGCACAGCACTCATAATGCTGGGGTCGGCGGTTCAAGTCCGCCCCACGCTACCACACGCAAATTCCCAGCAAAATTTGGTCTTCCCATTCAGTCATAAAGCCTGTATTGCAGGGCCAATTCCCCTTCATCGGTGAACAGTCCTGCCAAAGGGCGCCCCAATCCGGGGGATGAAGGTGCTTTGATATAAAGGAGCAAGCAGATGGGTAAACCGCTTATGGCCAAAGCCACAGCCGTTTGGTTGGTGGATAATACGATGTTGACCTTCAAACAGATCGCCGATTTCACCGGCATGCATGAGCTGGAAATCCAAGGCATTGCCGATGGGGATGTGGCATCTGGCATCATTGGGTCCGATCCGATCACCAATAACCAGTTGGACGCGGATGAGATCAAAAAGGGCGAGGCGGATCCGCTTTATAAGCTAAAGCTGAAATTCAACGCCGCCGCCGTGGGCGAAGAAAAACGCCGCGGGCCGCGGTATACCCCGTTGTCGAAACGTCAGGACCGTCCGGCGTCGATCTACTGGCTGGTGAAATTCCACCCTGAATTGACCGATGGGCAGATCTCTAAACTGATCGGGACGACAAAGCCAACCATTCAGGCGATTCGCGAACGCACTCATTGGAACATCAACAATATCCAACCGATTGATCCAGTGGCCCTAGGCCTGTGTAAACAGTCTGAACTGGACCAAGCGGTGCAAAAAGCCGCGGCGCGCAAGGCGGCCGAGGGCGAAACCATTTCTGACGATGACCGCCGCAAGCTACTGTCGACCGAACAAAGCCTGTCGATGCCGGCAGAACCCCGCCTGCCATCCGCGATTGAAGGGCTGGAAAACTTTACCTTGGGTGGTGACACAGTCGAATCCGAAGATGCCGGTGACAAAGATTATTCCGATGCGGACAGCTTCTTCAACCTGCCCGGGGATGATGACGAGGATAAGTGATCCCGCCTGAAAAGTAGTATCAGCAAAAGGCGCAGGGGAAACCCTGCGCCTTTTTCATGTGGCTGGATCGGTTGGTGGTGCGCTATCACCCATATTTTATTGGAGATCATTGCAGCGCCCAATAATTTTTCAACCAAGCAAAGAAAAATGTTGATTTGTGTTTTGAATGGGCCTAATTGCCCGCCTCACAGACGCCAACGCACGCGCCTCTGGCCAAGGACGAATGGGGATGCCCCATAAGGCCTTCGTGTTTACGTAGCGACGGTAACGTCTCCCTTTTGAACCTCGGGGCGGCTTGACTGCCTCCATGTCCTGAACGGAGATGACCATGAACGCCTACGTGAACCCTGCCCAAGGGCAGCAGACCTATACCTTGTCACAATCCAATGCCGTGCTGGAAAATTACATCCGCGCGCATGATTTTGAACGCCCCACTTTGGTGATCAGCCGTGACCGCGTGGCGGCCCAATACGCCGCGCTGGCCGATGGTTTGGGCGAGGCGCGCATCCATTACGCGGTGAAGGCCAATCCAGAACGTGCTGTTTTGGAAACCCTGCGCGATTGCGGGTCTGCCTTTGATTGCGCATCGCGCGGCGAGATTGAGGGCGTTTTGGCCCTGGGCGTGTCCCCGCAGGACATTTCCTTTGGCAACACGATCAAACGGGCCAGTGATATTGCCTTTGCTTGGGCCGCTGGGGTTCAGACCTTTGCCGCCGACGCAGCGGCAGAATTGGATAAAATCGCGGCCCATGCGCCGGGGGCACAGGTTTATATCCGACTTCTGGTCGGCGCGGCCGAGGCCGATTGGCCCCTATCGAAAAAATTTGGCTGCGCACCGGATATGGCGCTGGAATTGTTGGCGCATGCCCGTGATCTGGGTCTGGATCCCGTTGGCCTGTCCTTCCATGTGGGCAGTCAAACGCGCCAAGCGCGGTTTTGGCAGGCCCCTTTGGCGCAGGTTGCGGCTGTGTGGTCCGCCGCCCGCGCGGCGGGGTTCGATCTGCGCCTGATCAACATCGGCGGCGGTTTCCCGGCCTTTTACGGCGATGATATCCAAGGCGCGACGGATTACGCGGCTGAGGTGATGACTTATGTCCGCGCAGCCTTCCCCGGGGCCACGCGTATCATGGCCGAACCCGGCCGCGCGATGGTGGCCGAGGCCGGTATGATCGCCGCCGAGGTTCTGCTGGTGTCACGCAAATCGCATGATGATCTGCATCGCTGGGTTTATCTGGATATCGGGAAATTCTCTGGGCTCGCCGAAACCATGGACGAGGCGATCCGCTATCAATTCGTCACCAACCGCGACCATGAAGACACTGCGCCGTGCATTTTGGCCGGACCATCCTGTGACAGCGCGGATGTGCTCTATATCAATCGGCCCGTATCCTTGCCCGTGGGGCTGATGGCGGGGGATAAGGTGATGATTCGCAGCTGCGGTGCCTATACCACCACCTATGCATCGATCGGGTTTAACGGGTTTCCACCGCTGGATGTGGTGGTGATTTAATCCACGTCCCCGCCGCGGCGGTGGGCAAAGAAATCTTGCAGCAGCGCGCGGGATGTATCGGCGTCGATCCCATCCATGATTTCGGGACGGTGGTGGCATTGCGGGTGG
Source organism: Paracoccaceae bacterium (assembly GCA_023260835.1). Classification (GTDB taxonomy): domain Bacteria; phylum Pseudomonadota; class Alphaproteobacteria; order Rhodobacterales; family Rhodobacteraceae; genus JALQTR01. The sequence continues at coordinate 3,364 of JALQTR010000218.1, read as the reverse complement.
GAAAACACCCGCGCGCCATGCGCCACCCCGCCCGATTTGGGATCATCCGCACCATAGACCACACGCGCGATTCGCGCGGCCGATATGGCGGCGGCGCACATGGCGCAGGGTTCTAACGTGACATACAGCGTGCAGCCGGTCAGGCGCTGTGTGCCCAGATCCGCACAGGCCTGACGGATCACCAAAATTTCGGCATGGGCGGTTGGGTCATGATCGGCCACTGTTTGGTTGCCCGCCTTGGCCAGCACATGGCCAGCGGGGTCCAGCAGCACCGCGCCCACGGGCACTTCGCCGCGCGCGGCGGCGGCGCGGGCCTCGTCCAGGGCCAGGGGCATATGGGATCGAAACGTCATGGATCCATAGATGCCCAAGCCAAAGGCATTTGGCAATGGCTGGTTTTGGGGCGGTTTTGGTTGCATGATTGGGCCGCTGGCCCTATGGCCATTGAAAACGAAAGGGCCGAAAAATGAGCGATCAGGACAAAGTCAAAGGCGAACGCATTGCCAAAGTGATCGCGCGTGCCGGGGTGGCCAGCCGCCGCGGGGCCGAGGATCTGATCGCCAAAGGGGCCGTTTCAGTGAACGGAAAACCCATCGACAGCCCCGCGCTGAACGTGACGGAGCGCGATAAAATCACCGTGAACGGCGCCCCCTTGGCGGCGGCAGAACCGGCGCGGCTGTGGCTGTATCATAAACCATCTGGTTTGGTGACCACGACAAGCGATGAAAAAGGGCGCGAGACGATTTTTGACCACCTGCCCGATGATTTGCCCCGCGTCATGACGGTTGGCCGGCTTGATTTAAATTCCGAAGGTCTGCTGCTGCTGACCAATGATGGCGCGATAAAACGGCAGTTGGAACTGCCCCAAACCGGCTGGCTGCGCCGCTACCGCGTGCGTGTGAATGGCCGCCCCGAGGATAAAGACCTGATCCCCCTGCGCGAAGGCATCACTGTTGACGGCGAAGCCTTTCAGCCCATGATCGTGACCATCGATCGCCAGCAAGGGGCGAATGCATGGCTGACCGTGGGGCTGCGCGAAGGCAAGAACCGCGAAATTCGCCGCGCCATGTCAAACATTGGATTTACCGTAAACCGTTTGATCCGCGTCTCCTACGGCCCCTTCCAGCTGGGTCAGTTGAAGCCCGGCGCTGTGGAAGAGGTGCGCCGCAAAGTAATGCGCGACCAGCTGGGTCTGGATGGCGCCGATGACAGCGGCATGGCCAAACCTGCGCGACAGGCAAAGGGAAAACCCCCACTGAAGCGCCGCAAACTGGGCGGCAATCCATCTGGGGAAAAACAAATGTCTGGCAGAACCACAGGCGCAAAACCTGTTCGCGGCCCACGCCCACCTCGGCGCGGTCCAAATACCCGTTAATTGGATGGGTTATTTCCCGGCTGAATTGAGCAGGCTGGCCATACGGCGCAGCGCCAGACCATAGCCTTCTGTGCCAAACCCCGCAATGACCCCATCTGCGCGCAGAGAAACATAGGAGTGGTGGCGGAAGGATTCGCGTTTGTGCACGTTTGAAATATGCACCTCCAGCACAATGCCATCATAGGCGTTCAGCGCATCCAAAATGGCCACAGACGTATGGGTGAAGGCGCCAGGGTTGATGATGATCCCAGCCGCAGCTTGGCGCGCTTCATGGATCCAATCAATGATCTGACCTTCCCAGTTTGATTGCAGCGCGCAGGTTTGCAGCCCCAGTTCGGTGGCCAAAATGCTGCAGTCATGTGTGATATCATCCAATGTGGCCGCACCATAAACCTGCGGCTCACGCTGCCCCAGCAAATTCAGGTTTGGTCCGTTCAGGATGTAGATCATGTTGTCCATTAGGCTGACCTTTCAGGTGCATCTTTTATTGGGATTGCAGCTCGCCGTTGCTCCATGTGCCCTCGCGGGTTTGCCCGTCTGCATACAGCATAATGCCCGCGCCATCGCGCTTGCCGTCTTTGAAATTGCCCTCAAACACATCGCCATTGGCGTATTCTGCACGGCCTTTGCCGGTGATTGCGCCCATATCCCATGCGCCTTCATAGGCAAAACCACTGGCCATGGTCATACGCCCCTGACCGTGACGTTGGCCGTTGGTAAATTGACCTTCGTACCGGGTGCCATCGGCATATGTTGCAACGCCAGTGCCGTCGCGCTGGCCATCCACCCATGATCCTTCATAGCTGTAGCCATCTGGTGTGGTCATTTTGCCAGTGCCGACCCGTTTGCCTTCGATAAAATTGCCCTGATAAATGGCTCCATTGGCATAACGCGCCAACCCTTCACCATGCATGACACCATCACGCCAGTCGCCAGCGTAGCCGCTGCCATCGGTGTAGGTGATTTTGCCCTGACCGTTGGCTTTGTCATCAAGCATGCTGCCCACATAAAGCGCCCCATCGGGATAGCGCAGCTGGCCTTCGCCGGTCATGCGCCCCTCGGCCCACGTGCCGTCATATTCGAAGCCATCTGCCCCAGTGAATTTCCCTGTGCCATGGCGCATATCGTCGGCAAAAGCACCCTCGTACCGGTCGCCATTGGCATAGGTCATAATGCCATTACCCACACGTTGGCCGTTTGCCAGATCACCTTCGTATTTATCCCCTTCAGGATAAGCGATGGACCCAACCCCGCTGATGTTGCCATCGGCCCAAGTGCCCGTGTAAACGGCGCCATCCGACAGTGTCAGGGTGCCTTCGCCATGGCGCTGCCCATTCGCAACGCTGCCAACATATGTTGCGCCATCAGGATGCGTAATGCGGGCTTGGCCGGTTTTTGCGCCTTCGACCCAATCACCGTCATAGCTGTAGCCATCTGGGTTGGTCAAAACACCCTTGCCGTGGGGCTGCGCGTTCAAAAACGCGCCGTCATAACGCGCGCCATTGGCATAGGTGGCAACACCGGTGCCTTCGATCCGGCCCTCGATCCATGTGCCTTCATAGCTGCCGCCGTCTGGATAAGTGATTTTGCCCTGCCCATCTGGGTTTCCTGCGATAAATGCGCCTTCGTAAACAGCGCCGCTGGGAAACCGAGCAACGCCCTGACCGCGGATTTCACCGTTCACCCAATCGCCGGAATATTCATACCCACTGGGCAGCCGATAGGTGCCTTTGCCATGCTGAAGACCATCTTTGAAACCACCTTCATAGAAGGCGCCATCGTCATATTGTTTGGAAATGGTCTGTGTGTCTTGCGCGGTGGCAACCCCAGCTGCGGCAGCAACAATCAGGGATAAAGCGGTCATTTTTACAAAATGCATATCGGATCCAGGGCTTATGTTATAAAACAGGTGCAGGCTAATGCAGGCAGGGCGTGCTGGCAATGGTTTTTACTGGGAAATATAGGGGTCACCCCGCCTGTGTGTCCATC
>JALQTR010000122.1 GCA_023260835.1 Paracoccaceae bacterium | reverse complement strand
CTCATTCACGCTGATGACCGACAACAGGCCCTCGGGTCCCACGCGCAGTCGAGTTAGGCCCAAATTCGGTACCTCGAACCGCAATCCGGCTGGAATATCCCCCAATAGATGCGCCAAGGCGGCACGGATGACGCCGGCATGCACGATCAGGGCAATTGCGCGCCCCTGATCCCGTGCACGGCGGGCATGATCGTGCAAGGCAGGGGCGATGCGCGCGGTTAAATCGCCAAAGCTTTCTCCATTCGGTGGACGATAATCCGCCAATTCCGCCCCATCCAGCACGCCCAAATCGGGCAGGTCCGAATAGGGCAATCCGTCATGATCGCCAAAATCCTGTTCCCACAGGCGGGGGTCCAGTTCGGGTGGGCCATCAAATAAGGCGGCGCATGTTTGCTGGCACCGTTTCGCGGGGCTGCTGATCGGTCCGGTTATCCCCGTCAGCGCGCGGCGCAGCGCGGTGGCGGCATCAGCTGAAATCACCGCATCCACATCCGTGCGCCCGCACAATCGCCCCGTCGCCACTGTGGGCGCATGGCGGATCAGGCACAGCTGCGGCATTTGCGGATCGATCTTCATGGCCAATGGGCGCCTTTACAAAACAGTTTTCGCTTTTCCCGGCGGTGCAAATATGGTTTTCATCCCCGCCATGAGATATTCAAGTTTGATAACGGGCGGCGCGCGTTCGGGCAAGTCGGTCTTTGCGGAAAACCTGACGCTGAGCAAGGGCGATCGGGCGATTTACATTGCCACCGCCGAAAGCTTTGATTCCGAGATGGAGGCCCGCATTCAAGCCCATCAGGACCGACGCGGGCCGGAATGGGATACGCTGCATGCGCCGGTTGATTTATTGGCCGCTTTGACGCAAAGCGATGGAAGCTTGCCGCGTTTGGTCGATTGTTTAACGCTGTGGGTCAGCAATATGATGCTGGCTGATTTGGACTGGCGCAGCGCTGCGACCCAACTGGCCGCCACGATCAAAACGCAGAAGGCACCGGTTATTTTTGTCACCAATGAAGTTGGCATGGGGATCGTGCCCGAAAACAAACTCGCCCGGCAGTTTCGCGACGCTGCGGGATGGGTCAATCAAACAATCGCGGCTGAAGTGGACGAACTTTATTTCTGCGTCAGTGGCTATCCAATGAAGGTAAAACCCTAAATGACTATTTTGTCGAATATTACCGATCTTTCGCAAATCGCGGCCTTGGCGCAGGGCCTGCCGAAATTTGACAAGGCGGCTGCGGATGCGGCTGCGGCGCGCCAGATGACTCTGACCAAACCCCCCGCGTCCTTGGGCCGGCTCGAGGATCTGGCGGTTTTTATGGCCGGATGGCGCGGCACAGACCGCCCCGCCATCACCACCGCTCAGGCGGTGGTGTTTGCCGGAAATCATGGGATTTGCGCACAAGGCGTGAACCCCTTCCCGCAAGAGGTCACGCATCAAATGGTTGCCAACTTCAGCGCCGGTGGGGCCGCGATTAACCAGCTGTGCGCCGTCAGCGGTGCGGATCTGTCGGTTGTGGCGCTGGATCTGGATACGCCGACCCAAGATTTCACAACCGCCCCAGCGATGAGCATGGCCGAAACCTTGGCCGCGATGAAAACCGGCGCCGAGGCGGTCAACCCAAAGGCAGATGTGTTGATTTTGGGCGAAATGGGCATTGGCAATTCCACCATCGCTGCGGCCATGGCCTGTGCCGCCTTTGGCGGGGATGCGGATACATGGGTTGGTCGTGGAACCGGGTCTGATGCGGCTGGCAAAGCGTTGAAGGCCAAGGTGGTTGCCGATGGTATCGCGCTGCACAAACCCACGGGCATGGATATTTTGGCCTCTGTGGGCGGGCGTGAACAGGCGGCCATTTGTGGCGCTGTTTTGCAGGCCCGGTCGTTGAATATTCCGGTGATCTTGGATGGGTATATCTGCACGGCGGCGGTGGCGGCGTTGTTTGCGACGGATCCGGAGTTGCTGGATCACTGTCTGGTTGCGCATAAAAGCGCCGAACCTGGGCATGCGAAACTGCTGGCCGCCTTTGGTAAAGAAGCCATTTTGGATTTGGGCATGGCCCTGGGCGAAGGGTCGGGCGCGGCTTTGGCGCTGTGTGTGCTGCGCGGGGCGCTGGCCTGTCACAATGGCATGGCCACCTTTGCCGAAGCCGGCGTGGCCGGAGCATGATACATCTGGCGTCCCGATTTGATCAGCTTCGGTTGGCCTTTATGTTGCTGACCCGGCTGCCCATGGGACGCCTGAGTGATCCTGTGCCACCTTTGCAGGCCGTTGGTTGGGCCTATCCAGTTGTGGGTTTGCTGTGTGGGTTTGTTCTGTGGGGCTTTTGGTTCGCCTGTGCTGCATTGGGTCTGCCATCCGTTATGTCGGCAATTTTGTCGCTGATGGGGATTGCTTTGCTGACCGGAGCGCTGCATTTTGATGCGCTTGCTGATTGCGCAGATGGGTTGGGTGGCGGGCGCGACCGTGACCACCGTTTGGACATTATGCGCGATAGCCGGCTTGGCAGTTATGGCGCCTTGGCTTTGGTGCTGATTGTGGCGCTATGGTTGGCGGCGGGGTCTGCTTTGGCGTCGCAACCACCATTTTGGGCATTACTTGCCATCGGTGCCGGCAGCCGATTTGCAATGCTGGTTTTGCAGATTGTCCTGCCAGCCGCCCGCAAGGATGGTTTGGGTCATATGGCCGGCCGCCCCGGCGCGTTGCAGGCTGTATTCGGCGGTTTGATTTGCGCATTTCCGTTGATATTCTTGGCCGTGCCTTTTTGGGTCATTTTGATCCCCATATTGGGTGTCACTGGCCTGGTTTATTGGCGCGCCAAGGTCTTGCTGGGTGGGCAAACGGGGGATATCTTGGGCGCGGCACAGATTTTGTCGGAAACAGCGGCCTTATGCGCGGTTTGGGGTTTTGTGCATAGCGGGGTATGATGCGGCGATCTTGGGATATTGGTCTGACGATTGGATTGGCCATCGCGATGGCCATTGCCACATTGACACCCATTCCAAACGCGGTGCCTGTCCCGGGGTCTGACAAGCTGCATCATGTTTTGGCGTTCATTCTGCTGTGCCTGCCGCTGGCGATGACACGCCCCAAGCGTCTGCATTGGCTAATCTTGGGCGCCGCTATTTACGGCGGCGCGATCGAGCTGATCCAGCCCCACATTGGCCGCAGCGGCGAATGGGCGGATTTTTGGGCCGATTGCATTGGAATCGCTGGCGGCGTTGTGTTGGGGCGGCTTGCAGCACGGTTTTTGCCCTATTTCCCACCGCGTTCGAAATGATGCCCGCAATTGGGGCAGGTGCAATTGGTGGTTTCTGATTGTAATTCGCGCAGAATTTCCAAACTGGCCGCCTTGCTGAGGCCCAGATGTTTGCGCAGGCGTTCGATCTGTGCTTCTTCGGCGGCGTCGATCACCCCATCTTGCAGGGCAATGCGGAATTGCGCTTTCAACGTCTCGCGCGTGCGGCGCAGACGATCGGCCATGCCTGACGCCAAGATACCAGCGGGCAGGGCGGCCATCCCAATCCCAACCACTGCAATGATCGACCCAAACAGCCGGCCCATCGGGGTAATCGGCGTGACATCCCCATACCCAACCGTTGTCAGCGTGGCCATCGCCCACCACATCGCAGCGGGGATGGATCCAAATTTATCCGGCTGCACCTGATGTTCGGCCAAATAGGCCCCGCTGGCGGCGATGATCAGCAGGACGAACAGGATGAAAATCCCGGCCAGAAAGCTGTCGGCCTCTTCACGGATGACGTCCAGCAGCATGGTCAGCGCAGATGAATAGCGCGTTAGTTTCAGGATCCGCAGCAGTCGCAGCAGCCGCAAGAACCGCAGATCAACCCCCCAGAAGGCGCCCATGAAAAATGGCAAGATCGAAATCAGATCGATCAAAGCCAGTGGCGACACCATATACCGCAGCCGCCCCCATGGCCCCGAATATTTGTGATGCGCTTTGCAGGTCCACACGCGGGCCAGATATTCTGCGCCAAAGATGGTGACAGACACCAATTCGATTGTCGCAAAGACATGTGGAATGCCATCATGAATGGATGGCACCGTTTCCAAAATCACGGCCAAAACATTCAGTAATATCAGAACGATCAGGACCTTATCAACAAATCGGCTGGCGCGGTTACCGGCTTCGCCGGGTTCGAGCAACATATGAATATAATGCTTTAGCGGCGTTTGGGTTGTGGCGGTCATTGCGCACCCAAATCAATGATTTTATCCCACAGGGTGTCATCCACATCGGCCGCGTCCATTTGTTTGCGCGATTGCCCCGGCAGGCGGGCGCCTTCATCGGCGGCAATCGCATCGGCCAAACGCGCAAAACGATCTGCAAACCCATCTGTAAAGCTGGTGGTATCAATTATTAAATACATCTGCCCCAATCGGTGCGGGGGACCATCGGGCAGTTTCAGCCCCGACACATCCAGTGAATTCACCGAACCGGTCATGGCCGCGGCCATCAGTTCCACCAAAATCCCCAGGCCCCAGCCCTTGTACCCGCCCGCACTGCACAGCGATCCGCGCAGGGCGGCCTCTGGATCGGTGGTGGGGGCGCCATGTTCATCTACGGCCCAGCCCAGCGGTATGGGCTGCCCGGCGTATTTTGCCATGGTAATCTTTCCCAAAGCGACGGCCGATGTGGAAAAATCAAAATGCATGGCCAAACCGCCCTGCCCATCTGGCACCGACAGGGCCATTGGGTTGGTGCCAATTACCCGCGCCTTTCCGCCGGGCGCAGCCACAACGGGGGATGCATTGGTGAATCCCATCGCCATCAGCCCATGGCGCGCGATGATTTCGGTGAAATAGCCCAAGGATGTGCAGGTGTGGCTTTGCGCCACAGCGAACATGGCAATGCCGTTTTCTTTTGCGGCCTTAATCGCATCCTCAACGCCTGCGGCAAAGGCGGGCTGCGCAAACCCGCAGGCGGCATCGGCCAAAACGGCCCCTGGGCGGGGCCTGCTGATCCGCGGCTTTACCCGTCCATCGACACGGCCTGATGCCAGCTGCGTGCAGTAGCTTTCGACATATTGCAGCCCACAAATCACATTGCCATGCAGTTCGGAATGGGCGGTGGCTTTGGCGACCTCGGCGGCCTGCCAATCGGCGGCGCCATGCGCCATCAGGGCGGCTTTGGTTGCGGCAAAGACCGCGTCATAGCTGCGCAATGTCATGTTGATCCCCCCTGGGCGGTTTTTATATTTTTACCAACCTATAACGCAGGGTGCATCACCGTCCATCGTAAATAGTAACAAAATGGGAATTAGGCCTGCAGGCGGCGGGCCAAAATCGCAGATAACGCCAACATGAGTGCCGACAGCCCCAGACACAGCCCCAGACCACCCAGCATGAAGCCGGCCCCTGACAGGGCCGTCCCCAGCAACCGCCCCGCGGCATTGGCCATGTAATAAAACCCCACATCCATGCTGACACGCGTGTCATCTGTGAAGGCCAAAATCAGATAAGAATGCAACGCCGAATTGATCGCGAAGACCACGGCAAACCCCCACAGCCCAATTGCCACCAGCAGGGCCAGCGTATTGCCGGGCGCCATGGCCCAAACCAGTGCCATCAACACCAGCGGGATCATGGCCGCGATCAATGCCCATCGCTGCGCATCCCAGATCAGCCCCGTCAATGCGCGGGTTTTGGCGCGCAGAATTTTCGGCGCACTGGCTTGGATCAGGCCGTAAAAGATCACCCATGCGGCCATGAACGCGCCGGTCAGGTAAAAGCTGGATTCTTGCGTCCAGCCTTGCGTCTTTAGGGCGGTTGCAAAGAATACGGGCAGGGCCACCACAAACCACACATCACGCGCGCCAAACAAAAACACCCGCGCGGCTGACAGCCAGTTCACATTGCTGGATTTGGCAAAGATCTGTGAAAACTTGGCCCCTTTGCTGCCGGCGGGCAGGCCGGCTGGCAAAAATATCAGGCACAGCACTAAGATCGCCGCCAGTCCGGCCCCCATAATCCAAAGCGTGGGCTGAAACCCAAAGAGGCCCAGAAGAACAGCGCCCAGAAAAAACCCAAATCCCTTGATTGCGTTTTTTGATCCGGTCAGCGCCGCAACCCACCGAAAGACGCCGGCATTTTGGGTGGGGGCCAGCAGCTTGACGGCGGATTTTGACGACATTTTCGTCAGATCCTTGGCCACCCCGCTGGCGCCTTGCATTCCCATAACATAGGCGACAGACACCCCCATCCCCCAAGATGGATCCAGCATCGCCAACCCCGCCAGCGCAAGGATTTGAATCGCCAGCCCAGAAAATAATGTGCTGCGCAGCCCAAAGCGCGTGGCCAAATACCCCGCATAAAGGTTGGTGATGATCCCAGCAATTTCATAGAGCAGAAACAGAAACGCCAAATCCAGCGGCGAAAATCCCAGCCGGTGGAAATGCAGCAGCACCAGCATCCGCAGCGCACCGTCGGACAGCATAAAGGCCCAATAGGCCGCGGTCACTCCGATAAAGGCGGGCATATTACAGGCTGGCCCCGACCATCAGGGCCACATCGACCAAACGGTGAGCATATCCCATTTCATTATCATACCACAGATACAGCTTCAGCTGCGTTCCTGCGACAACCATGGTTGATGGCGCATCGACGATGCTGGATCGGGTGTCATTGGTGTAATCGGCAGATACCAGCGGGCGGGTTTCAAACCCCAATATGCCCTTCAGCGGCCCCTCGGCGGCGGAGCGAAGGGCGGCGTTGACCTCATCCACTGTCACCTCACGGGCCAATTCGAACACACAATCGGTAAGCGATGCATTCAGCAGCGGCACTCGTACCGCATGGCCATTCAGGCGGCCCTTCAAATCGGGGAAAATCTGCGTGATGGCCGTGGCACTGCCCGTTGTTGTGGGGATCAGCGAATTCAGCGCCGATCGCGCACGGCGCAGATCCTTGGCGGGGCGGTCTACCATGGTTTGGGTGTTGGTCACATCATGGATCGTGGTCATGGACCCATGTTTGATGCCGAATGTTTCGTGGATCACCTTCACTGCGGGCGCCAGACAATTGGTGGTGCAGCTGGCCGCGGTGACAATGCGATGCAAGCTTGCATCATAAACATCATGGTTCACGCCATAAACGATATTGGCCGCTTCGGCATCTTTCACAGGCGCAGAGATCACAACCTTTTTCACCCCCGCATCGAAATAGGGTTGCAGCGCGGCAGCCGTTTTGAATTTCCCAGTGCAGTCGATCACCACATCCACGCCATCCAGCGGTAAATCAGTGATTGTATCGGTGCCAATAAACGGCAGGACCTGTTCATTTATAACAACTGCATCATCCGTTGCTGTGATATCGGCCGGCCAGCGCCCATGCACCGTGTCAAATTCCAGCAGATGCGCCTGCATGGCCGCATCGCCGGTTTTGTCGTTGATCCAAGCAATTTGCGCGCCGCCTTCGACCAAAGGACGCAGGGCCAATTTCCCAACGCGCCCCAATCCGTTCACTGCATAGACTGTCATCTTGAACTCCTGTTTTGGCTTTGCTGCCCAGATACAACCCGCATTGCAACATTTTTGTGACATGGCGCGCTGGTTTTCACTATAGCTGTTACAAAAAGTGACGCAGCGGGCAATTTGCGACTTGGGATAAATACCGTCACAAGATTGCCAGCCCACAAACAAAAAGGCAAAGACATGAACCCAGCACTTTGGCTTTATCGCATAGCCAGCGCCAGACCGGATGCGGGGGCGCTGTATTCAGGCGCAAAACTGCAGGCGAATTATGGCGAATTTGCGGCCGAGGCCGCGCGCATTGGGGCCTGGCTTGCGGCGCAGAAAATTGGCCCCGGGGATCGGGTGGCGGTGTTTGCGGCCAATTCGGTGGA
>JALQTR010000016.1 GCA_023260835.1 Paracoccaceae bacterium | reverse complement strand
CCATCCGACAGGTTGTCAGCGGCGATGACATTCAGGCCCGAGGTGTTGATGATCTCTTTGCCTGCGTCGACATTGGTGCCTTCAAGGCGGACAACCAGCGGAACTTGCAGCCCGACCTCTTTCACGGCAGCGACAACGCCTTCGGCGATCACGTCACAGCGCATGATCCCACCAAAGATGTTGACCAAAATCCCCTTCACATTGGGGTCCGATGTGATGATTTTGAACGCTTCGGTGACCTTTTCTTTGGTCGCACCGCCGCCCACATCCAAAAAGTTCGCAGGTTCCGACCCATACAGTTTGATGATATCCATGGTTGCCATGGCCAGACCGGCGCCATTCACCATACAGCCAATTTCACCATCCAGCGCGATATAGTTCAGATCGTATTTGCTGGCGGCCAGTTCCTTGGGGTCTTCTTCGGTTTCATCGCGCAGCGCGGCGATATCGGCGTGGCGGTACACCGCGTTGCCGTCAAAACCCATTTTGGCGTCCAGACATTTCAGATCGCCCGCGTCGGTGACGATCAGGGGGTTGATCTCAAGCATCTCCATGTCTTTGTCCATGAACAGCTTATACAGCGTGCCCATCAGCGCCACACATTGTTTCACCTGCGCGCCGCTTAGGCCCAGGTTAAAGGCGATGCGACGACCATGAAATGGCTGATAGCCCGTGGCCGGATCCACCGCAAAGCTGAGGATTTTTTCAGGCGTCTGCGCCGCCACTTCCTCGATGTCCATGCCGCCCTCGGTCGAGCAAACAAAGGACACACGCGATGTCACACGATCCACCAGCAGAGCCAGATACAATTCGCGTTCGATGCCAGAGCCATCTTCGATGTAAATCCGGTTGACCTGCTTGCCCGCTGGGCCCGTTTGGTGGGTGATCAGCGTGCGGCCCAGCATTTTGCGGGCCTCATCTGCGGCCTCTTCAACCGATTTGGTCAGACGGACACCGCCTTTTTCACCAGCGGCGGCTTCGGCAAAATGCCCTTTACCACGGCCACCGGCGTGAATTTGTGCTTTGACCACCCATAATGGGCCATCCAATTCACCGGCTGCTGTTTTCGCTTCCTCGGCCTTCAGGACAACCCGTCCATCAGATACCGGGGCGCCGTAGCTGCGAAGAAGTGCCTTCGCCTGATACTCATGAATGTTCATGAAACCTATCCCGTCTTGCTTCAGTTCACAGCAGACATCGCATGAAACCGGCGCTGCGCGTAGTAATTTCGACAATTTCTGCGCAAAAGGACCGAAATAGTGGAATTTGTGATCACAGCAAAGAAACGTGTGATCACAAATGCTGGATTTATCGTTCTGGAATCAAGTTTTCATCAATTCGCCGATTGAAACGCGGCGCAAGGATCAGGCCGAGGGGCGGCTGGGGCGTCAATCACTTGGTCAAATTGGCCCTCAATCCGCCCATCTTCGGATTGGCCCAGGGTAAAAATGGCAAGCCCGGGCCGGGCCTGCTGCAGGGCCACGGGCGCGCCCCAATCCTGCCGCGCATGGCCATTGCCGGTGATCACGACAACAGGCCCCCCTGTTTCATCAAGCGCCGTCACGGCCGCGCGCGCCAAAAAGGCATCGCGCAGGCGTTGCACATTCACCATCTGCGGCAACAGTGTTTCAGGCAGCTTCCCGCAATGGGCGTCGAATTGCAGTGCCTCGCGTGATTTTTGTTCATCGGCAGGCAGGGGCTGGTCCAGCCCATAAATGGCGACATCCGCGCCAAATATATCGATCAGAGGCCTGCCAAATGCAGCGCGTGCCTGATCACGTGGTAACGCCGCCCCGTAAATACGCGCATCCGGCGCCGCTGTGAAAATCGGCCAATACATGGCAAAATCCGGCCAGCCGCTGTTGTTCCAATCCAGATAATCCGTCAGCACATCAGGGGAAGCGCGCAATTCTGGCGTAATCCCATTGGCCAAATCGGCTGGGATCATTTCAAACACCACCGCCTTTGGCCCGATACGCTGAACCCAATCAGCCTGCACCTGATGATGGGCCGGATTGTCATGCACTTCGCCCAGAAAATACACATCTGCGCGGGGGGCTGCCAAAACATTGGATGCTGCAAAAGCAATGACCACCGCCAAAAAACCGATCACGCCCTGCAATTGGGCAAACATTCCCCATTGTTTTGGGGCCTGTGATCGTGTGTGCGTCTGCATGGCTGTTTCCTATCGTGGATCAGGCCAACAGCTCAAGCACCGCTTTGGAATGGCTTTCCAGATTTTTTCGCATCTTGCCCAAGGCGGCGGCTTCGATCTGGCGGACCCGCTCTTTGCTCAGGCCCAGCTCGACACCCAGCTCTTCCAATGTGCGGGGATCATCGCGCAATTTGCGTTCGGTCAGGATGAATTGTTCCCGCTGGGACAGATGTTCAAAGGCCCCCGCCAACCAGCCGCGCAATTTGGCGTGATCCGTATCGATTTGAACCGTTTCTTCGGCCTGCGCGCTGTCATCTTCCAGTGCATCAATCCAGGCGCGGCCCTCTTCTTCGCCCGATTGCAGAGCGTTGAGCGAAAAATCACTGCCAGCCAATCGCCCTTCCATCATTTCCACATCGCGCAGCGGATGACCAATTTCGGTCGAAATCAGCGACAGAACCTGATGCCGTTCCAGCTGCACCCCGGCTTTTTCGGCCTCTTGTTCGATCTTGGCCTGCACACGGCGCATGTTGAAAAACAGCGCCTTTTGCGCGGCGGTGGACCCCACACGCACCATTGACCAATTGCGCATCACATAATCCTGCACCGTCGCCTTGACCCACCAAATCGCATAGGTGGAAAAGCGCACACCGCGTTCGGGGTCGAATTTATCGGCGGCTTTCATCAGGCCCAAACTGGCCTCTTGCACCAGATCGGGCATGGGGATGCCATAGCGTTTGAATTTCGCCGCAACCGAATAGGCCAGCCGCATATAGGCGGTGATCAGCCGGTGCAGGGCCTTTTCATCGCGGTGGTCGCGCCAAGCATAGGCCAGCGCGGCCTCGGTTTCTGCATCTAGATATTCAGCCCGGCGCGCATGACGCGAAAGGGCTGCTTCACCACTTGTATCAAGTGCCATGTCCCTAATCCCCCTGAAGCCATGTTTGTCACATGTTTGGGGGTATTACGTGGCAGCGCCGAAACTGGATCAAAAGAAATTCAAATTTCGGTCAGATTGCCATGGCGAATGCGGCGGTGGGCCAGATCAGCCCGCCACCAAAAGCCCCTCTGACTTGATTTTGGCCAGCGCCTGATCCAGCGTTTTGGTGGCCCGTTCAATCAGCAAATCCACCTCGGCATGGGTGATGGTCAGCGGCGGGGAAATGATCATCCGATCGCCCACATGGCGCATCACCAGATTATTGGCGAAGGATATTTCCCGCGTGATGTAACCCGCGGTGCCGGCTTCGGCGGCAAATGGCGCGCGGCGGGATTTGTCGGGTGTCAGGGCGATCGACCCCATCATGCCAACGATTTGCGCCTCGCCCACCAGCGGATGATCGGCCAGTGCCCGCCATTTGCCCTGCAAATAGGGGCCAATATCATCATGCACCCGCTGAATGATCTTTTCTTCTTCCAAAATACGGATGTTTTCCAGCGCCACCGCCGCCGCGACAGGATGCGCGTGATAGGTGTAGCCGTGGTTAAATTCGGTCTGCCCCACAACCTGCGCCACCTCGGCCGAAATCATCGAGCCAGCAATCGGCGCGTAACCGGAACTGAGCCCCTTTGCCATGGTCATAATATCGGGGCGAATGTTCAGTGTTTGCGACCCAAACCACTGTCCAGTGCGGCCAAAACCGCAGATCACCTCATCCGCGATCAGCAGAATGTCATGGGCATCGCAAATGCGCTGAATTTCAGGCCAATAGGTGTCGGGGGCGACGATCACCCCGCCAGCGCCCTGCACAGGTTCGGCGATGAATGCCGCCACGCGGTCTGCGCCCAGCTGTTCAATCGCCTGTTCCAATTCGCGCGCCCGCATCAGGCCAAATTCCGCAGGCGTCATATCGCCGCCTTCGGCATACCAATTAGGCTGGCCTATGTGATGGATGTTTGGAATCGGCATCCCGCCCTGGGCGTGCATGCCGGACATACCCCCCAAACTGCCCCCACCCATGGTGGACCCATGATAGGCGTTTTTGCGGCTGATAATGATGTTTTTATCAGGCTGGCCTTTAGTCGCCCAATAATGCCGCACCAAACGGATATTGGTGTCGTTCGCTTCGGACCCCGAGGATCCATAGAACACATGCGAAAACCCATCGGGCGCGATCTCGACCAATTTTGCGGACAGGGCAATGGCCGGCACATGGGTGGTTTGGAAAAACGTATTATAATAAGGTAATTCGCGCATCTGCCGCGCGGCAACATCAGCCAATTCATCGCGGCCATAACCGATGTTCACACACCACAGCCCCGCCATGGCATCCAGGATTTCTTCGCCCTCACTGTCGGTCAAAAACACACCCTTTGCGCGGGTGATGACGCGAGCGCCACGGGTTTCAAAGCCGGCTTGGGTGGAAAAGGGATGCATATGATGCGCCGCATCCAAGGCTTGCAATTCGGCCGTGGGCAGGTGGTTGGTGATTTGGGTCATGGGGGCCTCTTGCAAAATTATCTTGGCCTCAAGGATAGGCACTGGCGCGCCACTGTCAATCGTGGGTGGATGGCTTTGTCATCAAAGAATTTGCCCAAAAAACAGGCAAGCCCCGCAACGCCCCTTGCATGGAATCGGAACTCGTGAAAGCATCCATGTGGTTAATCATAAAACCGGGCCCGCGCGTGGCTGGCCCGATAGGGAGATTTGGATATGAAAAAGCACATCCTGATGATCGGCACCGCCATGGGCCTGCTGGCAAGTGCCGCAAGCGCCGAAACAGTGCGCGTCTATAACTGGTCCGATTACATTGATGAGGCGCTGCTGGAAAAATTCCAGACCGAAACCGGGATCGAGCTGGTCTATGACGTGTTCGACAGCAATGAAATTTTGGAAACCAAAATGCTGGCGGGCAGCTCGGGTTATGATGTGGTTGTGCCAACCGGCACCTTTTTGCAACGCCAAATCACCGCTGGCGCCTTTCAAAAGCTGGACATGAGCAAACTGCCCAATATCGGCAATATGTGGGATGTGGTCACCAAACGGACCGAACAATATGACCCAGGCAATGCCTATTCGATCAATTACATGTGGGGCACCACTGGGCTGGGCGTGAATGTCGGCAAAGTGCAGGAAATCCTGGGCGCAGATGCACCGATTGATTCGTTGGAGCTGGTCTTCAACCCCGCGAATATGGAAAAACTGGCCGATTGTGGCGTGCATTTTCTGGATGCGCCGGCGGAAATGATCCCCATGGCGTTAAAATATCTGGGGCATGATCCCAATAGCCATGACCCTGATCTGATCGCCCAGACCGAGGCTGTTTACACCGCAGTGCGCCCCTATATTCAGAAATTTGACAGCTCGGAATACATCAACGCGCTGGCCAATGGCGAAATTTGCGTGGCCGTGGGTTGGTCGGGCGATATCCTGCAGGCGCGTGATCGCGCGGCCGAGGCCGATAATGGCATCGAAATCGCCTATAACGCGCCCAAAGAGGGTGCGCAGATGTGGTTCGACCAAATGGCCATTCCAGCCGATGCGCCAAACCCCGATGGGGCGCATAAATTCCTGAACTTCATCATGGATGCGCAGAACATGGCGGCGGCGTCGAACTATGTCTATTATGCAAATGGCAACAAAGCATCGCAGGAATTTCTGGTCGAAGATGTGATCGGCGATCCGGCGATTTACCCAGATGCGGCGACGCTGGACAATCTGTTCACCACCACGCCCTATGCCCCCCGTGTGCAGCGCGTGGTCACGCGCCTGTGGACAAAGGTAAAATCCGGCACCTGATGCGCCGGCTGTAATGATGCCCCATTCCGCACCCAAGCGGGAGGGGCTTTTTTAACCCAATTGATTAGATCCATCATGACCCAAACCCCAAAGCCCGCCCCGGCCCCATTTGCCCCTTGGCGCGACCCAGATGCCAAACCGCTGATCCGGTTTGACGGGGTCAGCAAACGCTTTGGCGATTTCACCGCAATT
The DNA here is from genome assembly GCA_023260835.1 of Paracoccaceae bacterium. Classification (GTDB taxonomy): domain Bacteria; phylum Pseudomonadota; class Alphaproteobacteria; order Rhodobacterales; family Rhodobacteraceae; genus JALQTR01. The sequence goes on along the minus strand of JALQTR010000016.1, from coordinate 1,293 downwards.
GATGATCTGAACCTTGACATATACGAGCGCGAATTTTTCGCGCTGCTTGGCCCATCGGGCTGCGGCAAAACCACGCTGATGCGCATGCTGGCCGGGTTTGAACAGCCCAGTGCGGGACGCATCCATCTGGCTGGCAAAGACATCGCGCAGGACCCACCCAATAAGCGGCCGGTGAATATGATGTTCCAATCCTATGCCCTGTTTCCGCATTTGTCCGTGTGGGACAACATCGCCTTTGGTCTGCGCCGCGAAGGCATGGCAAAAGATCACATCGCCGCCCGGGTTGACGACATGCTGCGCCTGACGCGACTGGGCAAATTCGCCCGCCGCAAACCGCATCAAATATCTGGCGGCCAGCGCCAACGCGTCGCGCTGGCGCGCAGTCTGGCCAAGGCGCCAAAATTGCTGCTGCTGGACGAACCTTTGGGGGCCTTGGACAAAAAGCTGCGCCAAGAAACGCAGTTTGAACTGATGAATATCCAAGAAACCACCGGCACCACCTTTGTCATTGTCACCCATGACCAAGAAGAGGCGATGACCGTCGCCAGCCGCGTCGCCGTCATGGACGAAGGCAAGCTGATCCAAGTCGCCACCCCCGCCGAAATATACGAAGCCCCATCTTGCGTTTATGTCGCGGATTTCATCGGGGATGTGAACATCATCCCCGCCCATGCCACCGCTTCGGGACCCGAGGCGCTGTCGCTGTCCTGGGCCGAAGGGCAGCCGCCCTTCAGCGCGGCCAGCCAATTGGACGTGGGCGCGGGGCGCGATGTGTTTTTGGCGCTGCGGCCCGAAAAGCTGTCGATCAGCGCGGATCAGCCCGACGATCTGCCCAACGCCGTGCAGGGCCGGATCGAAGATATCGCCTATTTGGGGAATATATCCACCTATCATGTGCGGCTGCCATCGGGGCAGCTGCTGCGCGCACAGGCGACAAACACCCGCCGCCTGTCGCGCCGCCCCTTCACCTGGGAAGACAGCGTTTGGCTGGGCTGGTCGCAAACCGCCGGCATCGTATTGGAACGCTGATAATGGGCCGCCGCATTGTCATATGGATCCCGTTTTTATGGCTGATCGCGCTGTTTTTAATCCCCTTTGGGATTGTGCTGAAAATTGCCCTGTCGGATGCGGCCCTGTCGATCCCGCCCTATGCGCCCAAATTCGATCTATCCGCTGGTTGGGACGGGCTGCGCGCCTTTTTTACCGCGCTGGATTTTGAAAACTTCGCCTTTTTGACGACGGATGCGCTCTATTGGAAGGCCTATCTGTCCAGCCTGTGGATTGCGCTGGTAT
>JALQTR010000216.1 GCA_023260835.1 Paracoccaceae bacterium | reverse complement strand
ATCGACCGCGCAGGCGGAAACGCGCATCACCTATAAATCGGCAAAGGCCGGCACATCCTATTATCAAATGGGCGTGCAGATTGCCGAAGCCATGAAGGCAGGATCAGACGGCGAAATCATCGTCACCGTGGAAGAAGGACAAGGGTCCGTTCAAAACGTGATGGAAGTGCGCGCCCGCGGCGCCGATTACGTATTTACCACCCCACCCGCATTGGTGGGTCTGGCGCAAAAGGGCAAAGCCATGTTCGAAGGCAAAGGCGACCCCGCCTTTGACGAGATCCGCGCCCTGTTCCCCATCCCCAGCCTGACCATGCATTTTGTGATGTCCAGCGCCAGTGGTGTCAGTGATTTTGCCGGTTTAGAAGGCAAAACCATCCTGCTGGGCAAAGGCAGCTTTGGCGCGCGTGAAGGCGCAAAATATCTGGGCCTGTTCGGGCTTGACGGCAAAGTTACGATCGCAGATGCAGAACTGTCCAACGCAGTTGCAGCGCTGAAAAACGGCCAGATTGACGGGTTTGTGACCGCAGGATCATGGCCCGCCCCCAATGTGGTCGAGGCCGCCGCATCAACCGGTGTCACCGTCCTGTCGCTGAATGATGATCAGGTTGCCCAAACCAAACGCACCCGTTTGGTGATCCCCGCCGGCACCTACGCCGGACAAGATCAGGACATTATCACCACATCTTTGCCTGTTGTTGCCTATACCACCAGCAAAATGGATGACGAAACCGCCTATCAGTTGACCAAAACATTTTGGGAAAACAAGGCGGCTATGGCTGGCACCGCACCATGGTGGGCCGGCGTGGACGCCGATATGTTGGCCAATATCAACGGTAAGATCCACCCCGGCGCTGTTCGGTATTACACCGAAGCCGGACTGGCATTAACCGACGCACAGAAATAATCTGTTCGTAAATTCCCTTTGGCCGCGCAAAACCTGCGCGGCCAAATTGCGTCTGCAGGGCCTATTCGATGACCAATACAACCGACCTTCCGCAATCCACGGCTTTGAAATGGGGCTGGGTGGCGTTTGCTTTTGGTCTTGTGGCCTTTCATATGGGGCTTATCTTTTCGGGGCTGGTCCCTAATTTGATCAGCCGGCCACTGCATTTGGCCGTCATCTTGCCATGGATATTCCTGTTTGGCCAATCCGGACGACGGCTGTGGGCAGGCATGGCCTTTTGCGCGATTGGCATGGGCAGCGCGATTTGGGTCGCGTGGAACGCAAATGCCCTGTCCGATCAATACGGATTTTTGGAAACGAATGCCCAGGTTTGGATTGCCTTTGCCCTGCTGGGCGTGGTGATCGAGGCCGCGCGCCGCGCCATCGGTTGGCCCCTGCCATTGGTGGCGCTTTTGTCATTGGCCTATGCGCTTTGGGGATCCCATATCCCAGGGGAATTTGGCCATTCAGGCCTGCCATTGCGGTCGTTTTTGGGCACAATGACAATCGCAGAAGGCGGCATATGGGGCAGCCTGACGGCCGTATCTGTGGGGGTTGTGTCGATCTTTGTGATCTTTGGCGCGGTTCTGAACGCAGGCGAAGCAGGTCAGGGGTTCATGAACGTGGCCGCAGCTGCGGCTGGGCGCCTGCGCGGCGGCGCGGCAAAAGTATCTGTGATTTCATCGGCCTTATTTGGGTCAATTTCGGGATCAGCCAGCGCCAATGTGGCATCGACCGGGGCAATTACCCTGCCCGCGATGACACGGCTGGGATATCCCAAACGCCTTGCCGCCGGGGTCGAGGCCGTGGCCAGTTCTGGCGGGCAAATTATGCCGCCGCTGATGGGCGCTGGTGCCTTTGTGATGGTGGAATTAACCGGCACGCCCTACACCCAAATCATGGGCGCGGCCTTGCTGCCGGCGATCCTTTATTTCTGGGCGGTTTGGGTTGGGATCAACGCCTATGCCACCCGATTTGATCTGCGCGGGATTGATGAAAAGGACCGCCCAGCGCCGCGCGATGTTATCATCACATCGGCCTTTTTCATGGTGCCATTCACCATCTTACTGCTGGGTATGTTTTGGCGCGGCCTTACCCCCCAATACGCGGCCAGTATTGCTATATTTGCCGGCGTGGGTTTGCTGTTTTTCAATGGGAAATTGACATTTGATCTGCACCACGGGCTGCAGCGTTTTGCCGATGCGCTGCTGAACGCATCGAAACAGGTGGCGATGATCGCCGCCATTATCTTTTGTGCCTCGATTGTGATTGGCGTTTTGGGCGTGACCGGATTGGGCGTAAAAATCACCTCGGTTATCTTGGCAGGTTCTGGTGGGATGCTGTGGGCGTCTTTATTGCTGACAGCACTGGCCTGTTTAATCCTGGGGATGGAGGTTCCAACAACCGCCGCCTATGTCATCTGCGTCTCGGTCGCGGGGCCGGCCCTGATGCAGCTGGGGCTTGCGCCATTGCAGGCCCATTTATTTGTATTTTGGTTTGCCCTTCTGTCCACAATAACCCCACCCGTCTGCGGGGCCGTGTTTATCGCATCCGGTATGATCGAAGAAAATTGGATCAAAGTGGCCCTGACTGCCATGGCCTTGGGCTTGGGTCTGTATCTGATCCCATTGGGCATGGTCACATGGCCCGCTATCATTGCCCTAACCAGTAATCCAATGGGCGCAATAACGGCTTTTGTCGCTTTGGGATTTGGGCTGTGGGCCTTGTCCCATGCGGTAATCGCGCGCATGGGGTTGGGGCGAAAAGCATTCTATGCGATCATTGGTTCATTGGCCATTTTTGGACCTGCGCTGATCTGAATTTAAAGACTATCTTTTGAAATTGACCTTGGTAATTTCCTTTGTGTAAGATTTTCTTGCATGAAAAGAGGCGCGCCATGTCTATTCGCAGTTTACGAACCCTGATCGCGATTGCTGACCACGGCACCTTCAGCCGCGCGGCAGAGGCGGTGTTTGTCACCCATGCCGCCGTTTCACAGCAGATGAAGGCGCTGGAAGAGGAATGGAGCGTAGCGATTTTTGATCGCAGCAAGCGCACCCCCGAATTAACCCCCATTGGCCGCGCCATCGTGGATCGCGCGCGCAAAGTGGTGAAAGATTACGATGATATCGTCCCCGGCGTTCTGGGCGATGATGGGCTGCGCGGGACCATGCGGCTGGGTGCATTGCCCACCCATATGGGTGGCCTGATCCCGCTGGCAATTTCCCTGCTAAAGCAAGATTTCCCCGATCTGCATGTGCAAGTCTTCCCTGCACTGACCCCAAATTTGGTTGCCCAGGTGGAAAAGAACGATCTGGATGCGGCGGTTGTCGCGCGCCCCATGGCGCTGCCATTATCGGTGGATTGGGAACATATCGCGCATGAACCCTTTCAGCTGTTGGTGGCCCAGCAAAATCCAATCGCAGACCCCCTTGCCCTGTTGCAAACGCAACCCTTTATCCGCGTCTCGCGCAGTGGCGTCACCGGTGCCATCATTGAAAGCTGGCTGCAAGCGCGTAAAATTCGGGTCAATGACGTGATGGAACTGGAAGGCACCGAAGCCATCACCAGCCTTGTCTACAGCAATCTTGGGATTGCCATCATGCCCAAACTGGCGGTGTCCAGCCATCTGTCCGCCCCGGTACGGCGGCTGGACCTTGGCTCGGACAGCCCCTCGCGCGAGATGGGGCTGATATCGCGCAAAGACACGATCCGTGGGCGCATGGTCGACGCATTAGAGGCCGCGCTGTTACGGGCCGTTGAAATCGGGCAATTGCAACCCGGCCGCGCGGGGTGATCGGGGTTAGCCGATCACCTCATCCGTGCGATCATCGGTTTCGCCATAGCGTTTCAGCGTGGCAGGGCGGGTGCCTTCGTAAACGGCCGCAATGCGTTCACTGATCTTGGCGTTTTCGCGTTCAAACAGGCAATTGCCCTGCAGGTCCGACGCCACAATGAATGGTCCCATCCGTTTGCAGCGGATCACCCACATGGCTTGGGCCAGGCCCAGCTCCTCATTCCAATGCACGGCTTCCACATTTTCCACCCCGCGCCCCAGCAACGCGCCAGTGCCATAGCCCACAGTCGACAGGTAAATCGCGCCATTAGGAACAAAATATTCTTTATAATCCTTGGACGACATTCCACCCTTGCCCACAATAAGTTTGGCGCCGGTTTTGGCGATCCATTCGGGCAGCCATTTGGCAAACCGAAAGGACGCTGTGGCCGTCACAGCGCCCATATCGAACGACCCGTCAGGCCGGATTGTCGCCGCGGGTGAGCAGTGGAAATTTGCTGCACTTTGCGCCGGTAATTCCATTGGGATATTGGCCTTATCTTCCAGCGCGCGCATATACACCCCTTCGCGCGCCGTATACATCAGCCCATCCAGATAAACGATATCCCCCAGCCGCAGCTGCGCCAGATCGGCATCTGTTGGCGTGGTGCTGAGAGTGATTTCACGCGGTTTCATTCTGCGGCCTCCGTTTCAGGCGCCCAATCCACACTGTCGCGCCGCTGATAGGGGGTGAACCAATCCGGATCGGTGCGGTATTCCACCCGCCCATCAGGATACAGCCGCGCCACCGACCGGCGCGAGGACAGGCAGAAGGCGTGCACGCTCATTTGCATGCCGCCGGTGTGGCAGTAGCCCACCTCGATATTGCAGTCGATCACCATATTTTTACCGACAAACCCCATGGCCCCCATGCCGATGGAATTGCCCAGCTCTTTCAATTCATCCTCCAACGCGGCGATGCGCGGGTCGGAATTGCGGCTGCCCACAGTGCGCAGAACCGAGGCGCGTTTGCCCAGCACCATACAGGTGTCTTTGGATCCGCCCAACCCAATGCCGATGATTGCCGGCTGACAGGCCAGCCCGCGTTTGCCAAAGGCCACCAGACTGTCCAGATAGAACCGTTTGATCCCTTCAATCCCATCCGATGGGAACAGCATCCGATAATCGGTGCCGAACAAACCGCCCTTATGAACGGTGATCAGATCGACCCAATCGCCTTCGGGTTCGAACCCGTATTCAATTTCCGGCGCGCCGATGCCCACATTATTGTTGTGATCGGTGCGCCACAAAGGATGCACGCGATTGGGCCGCAAAGGCACGGATTGTGTGGCCGTGGCGGTGGCGCCGCGCAGCGCGGCCTCTAGCGCGATCATGCCGCCCTCGATCCGTGCGTCATTGCCCATCTTAACGAACCAACGCGGCACACCGGTGTCGCCACACATGGCGCGGCGGTCCTCTTTCGCGGCCTCATAATTATCCAGCATTGCCTGCAACACAAAGGATGACAGATCGCCATCTTCGGTTTTCGCCGCTGCGCGCAGACCATCCAGATAATCCTGTGGGATTTCAATCGCGGCCTTTTCCATCAAGCGCAGCGCGGTGTCTTCTATGGTTTTAATTGGGATCATGCGTTTGCCACCAATGTGTCTGGTTCGCCCTCGGGCAGGATGGTTTCACCGGGTTTCACGATAGTGAAGGCCACATTTTCACGCGCAACCTGCACCGCGTCCCCCGCGGCCTGCGCCACGGTGAAATAGGATGCGGCCAGATCACCCGCATCAGGATAATCTTCGCGATAATGCGCGCCGCGGGAGTTTTCACGCGCAAGGCCGGCTTTGGTGATGACTTCGGATATATCCGTCAGGGATGCCATATTCAGCCAATCATGCCATGTCAGGTTAAAGGCCAGAGTGCTGCCATCAACGCCCGTATCCATCAATTCGGCGCGAATATCGGCAATGCGGTTCAGGCCGCGCTGCATGCCTGTCGCGGTGCGCATCACGCCCACGTCTTCCCACATGGCCTCTTGCAATTTATGGCGCAGGGTTTGCACATGGCCCGCCTTGCGTGACAGCGGTGTGCAGGCGCGGGCAATTTCCGCATCCAGCACCGTTTCATCGGGATCACGCAGCGACCCCATGCGGGCAATATCTTGCCCCATGGTGTCCCCCGCAACCCCGCCATAGACGGTGGAATTGGCCACGCCATTGCCGCCCAAACGGTTCGACCCATGCGCCCCGCCCGCATCTTCACCCGCGACATAGAGGCCCTCGATCGCGGTCCGAGTATCCGGATCAACGACCACCCCGCCCATGAAATAATGCGCCGTGGGGACAACCTCGACCAAGCCGGCGGCCAGATCAAACCCGCTGTCGGCACAGCGTTTGACCATGCCTTTAAATTTTTGCCGCACGGTTTCGGGGCCAAGATGTTTCATCGAAATGAACATGCCAACCTGATCTGGATTGTTGTTTTTGCGCATCTCGGCATAAATGCCGCGGCTGACCACATCGCGTGTGGCACGTTCCCCGCGGCCATCATAATCGAACATGAACCGATCCCCAGCGGCGTTCAGCAAATGCCCGCCTGCACCGCGCAGCCCCTCTTCCAGTACCGTGCCGGTCATGCGGGTGTGATCGCCCGCCAGCAGTCCCGTGGGATGGAATTGCACCATTTCCATATCCCGCAGCGGCAGACCCAGTCGCAGCGCCATGGCCAACCCGTCCATCGTCTTATCCCCCGATGGGGTGTGGTATTTATACATGGTCGGGCCACCGCCCGTTCCCATCATCACCGTTTTGGCGCGGACAAAGCGAAACACCCCGCGGCGCATATCGATGAACAAAACGCCCGACAGGGCCGCGCCGTCGCGGGTGGGGATCAGGCCAATGGCACGGTGTTCTTGCAAGCGTTCAATCGGGCGAGACAGGACCTGCTCCATCAACCGATTGATGATCTCGATCCCTGTTAAATCGCCCTTATGCACGGTGCGATCGGCGGTTTGTCCAGCAAAGGCCTTGTGATGCAGGGCGCCGTTTGCCTCGCGATCAAAAAAACAGCCGATTTCATTTTCCAATTCGCGCACACGCACCACGGCCTGTTCGCATAAGCGCCAGGCCATATCCTGATTTGGCAGCCATTTGCCGCCTTCAATCGTGTCCATAAAGTGGCGTTCAACGCTGTCACCGGGGCCAAGGGCCACATTATAGCCGCCCTGCACCATCCGCGTGCAGCCACATTTCCCAATCAACCCTTTCACAGCCAACGTGATTTTTGTTCCTGCCGGCGCCGATTGTTGGGCATGCAGCGCGGCAAACAGCCCCGCGCCCCCGCTGCCAAGGATCAGGATATCCGTATCATGGCGTTCAATTTGAATACGTGCTGTCATATTGAGAAAGCCCTTAATAAAAACAGACAGGCCAGTGCAAAGGCGGCGCTGATGGCCACAGCGATCAGCGTTTTTTGGCGCGCCGTGATGGACAGGAATTCCAGCGCCAACAGGCGCAGGCCCCCAAACATGTGAACCGCCAGCAAAAACACCAATCCAAATTCAGCCAGTTTTACCATGGGATGCGCACCAAAGGCCAAAAAGCCATCCAGCTGCTGCGGCTGGTGCAATGCCAGACCCAGCACATAAAAATGTGCCGGTAAAAACAGGGCAAGCCCCAGACCAGAGAGCCGATGCAGCGCAAAGGCCAGCCAAAGCGGGTGATTGCGATAGGCGGCCCTCATGCCAGTGTCACGGCCATTACAGCGCGCCCCCCCATTATGGCCAGCATCGCAAAGCTGCCCCATGTCAAAAACCCCAAGGCGGCACCGCGCAGTCCTGTCCATTCATGCACAATCACCCGCAGGCCGATCGCCCCATGCACAGATACGGCCAGAACGAACAGCCCATAAAAGACAGCCCAAGCAAGCGACCCTTGCGTGCGCGATAAAATGTCATCCGCCGAAAGTCCGCCCTGAATGGCGTAAACCATCACTGCCAAATGGCCCAACACCAGCGGCGCCATGATCATCGCCGTGATGCGCTGTAAAAGGTAAAGCCGCAGATTAAGCATCGCGTCCTCCGCCCGCCAATTGATGCTTTATTGCGGCACGTTTCAACCGCGCAATCGCCTGCATCGGATCCAAATCATTAGGGCAATGCGCTGTGCAGCTGCCCATGGAATGGCAATTAAAACACCCGTCGCTTTGCGCGACCAAATCCAGAACAGCCCCCCGGGCTGCGTGTTTTTCATCATTCACAATGGTCCACGCACGCTGCAGCGCCGCGGGCCCAAGGTAATCGGGATTGCTGCGCACCGTATCGCAGGCCGCGTAACAGACCGAACAATTGATGCATTCAATCCCCGCATTGGCATTTTGCCGCCCATCGGTATCCGGCGCAATCGCGGCGATATCATCATCACGGGTTTTGCTGGGCGCATGAAGCCCGCCCGCCTTGATCCATTTGTCAAAGAACGGGTCCATATCCACAACCAGATCCTTGACAACCGGCAGGTTGTTCAATGGCGCAACCTTCAGCTGCCCATCCTTCAACACCTTTTTCACATGCGTTCGGCAGGTCCAACGGGGCGTCCCATTGACCATCATCGCGCAGGATCCACACATGCCCACCCGGCAGGCAAACCGATAACTGAGCGTTGGATCCGCATTTTGTTGTACCCAAGACACCACATCCAATATGGTTTGATTGTCTTCGGCCGGTACAGCAAAATGTTCATATTGGCCGCCTGCGCCATCGCCCTTCCAAATGGCGACATCCATTGTCTTTTTTGGTTCTGTCACTGTTTTGCCTTTGGCATATTCGTTTGTGGGTTATCCCTTAACATTATTGAAATGCTAACAAAAATTCTTATTTCTAAATCATTATGTAAGATAGGCTTACATTTTTTGCGCTTTGCGCGCACGCCCAGCCCCTCGGACAATGGCAATGCAGGTGACAATCGTCAGCGCCCAGAAAAACCATGTGATCGGGCCGCGCAGGAAAATTGTGAAATCCCCGCCCGACATCAAAGTGGATTGGCGGAAGTTATCCTCGAGCAGCGGGCCAAGGATAAAGGCGATTAAAAACGGTGCGGCCGGAATGCGCGCGCGCAGCATGGCATAACCCAGCCAGCCCATCGCAAACATAACCCCCACATCGAAAATGTTGTTGTTAACGGCAAACACCCCATAAATGCACAGGATCAACACCGCCGGCATCAAAATCCGCTTGGGAATATCCGCGACAAATCGAAACCCGCGAATGGCCACGGATCCCACAAAAAACAGCAAGACCGAACTGATGATCAGCCCCATAAACAGGCCGTAAATAATATCCACGTTCAACACAAACATCATCGGCCCGGGTTGCAGGCCATGGATCATGAAGGCGCCAATGATGATGGCAGTGATCACATCCCCCGGCACACCCAAGGCCAGCAATGGGATCAGTGTGGCACCGGCCACACCGTTATTGCCAGCCTCGGCCGCGGCAACGCCTTCGATTTCGCCCTTGCCGAAATTGGCCTTATTTTTCGATGTGCGCCGTGCCTCGGAATAGCTTAGGAAGGCCGAAGGGGCCGCGCCGATCCCAGGGATCGATCCTAAAAAAACACCGATCAAACTGCCGCGAATGATGGATTTAAAGCAGCGTTTGTAATCGGCGAATGTCACCCAAGCCTTGCCCAAACTGCGCGCTTTGCCCAGATGCCCCGTGGGATCCCAGGCCATGGCGATCACCTCGGGCATGGCAAATAGGCCGATCAAAACGGCAATGAAGTTCAGCCCGCCCATCAGGTTCGGGTCACCAAAGGTAAAACGGTTTGTCCCATAGACCAAATCCAACCCCACCGTGGCCAACAGCAGCCCCGCAATTGCCGACAGCGCCCCGCGCAGCAGGCTATCCCCCGAAACGCCTGCGATAATCGTTAATGAAAACAGGATCAGCGCGAAAAATTCCGGCGGGCCGAAATTCAGCGCAAAGGACGCCAACCAACCTGCAAAAATGATCAGCGCCAAATTGGACACGACATCCGCCGTACAGGACGCCCAAAGGGCCATGCCCAAGGCACGCCCTGCCTCACCCTTTTCAGCCATTGGATAGCCATCCAATATCGTCGCGGATGAGGCGGGCGTACCGGGCGTTTTGATCAAAATCGCCGGAATTGACCCGCCAAAAATGCCGCCCTTGTAGACCCCCAGAAGCAACAAAATGCCATTGATCGGCGCCATGGCAAATGTAAACGGCAATGCCAATGCCACGGCCATAGTGGCCGACAGCCCCGGGATTGCCCCGCCAATCACACCGACGATGATGCCGATGAACAGGGATAAGAAGGCCTCGATATTGGCGACCAAAGAAAGGCCAAGCAGGATGCTGTCATAGATGCTCATGGCAGTCTCACGTAATAGCCCTGCGGGATCGCAACCCCCGCGACATGGGCGAAAAAGGCATACAGCACCAAAGGCATAATAATGGCGCAAATAATGGCGGCTTTGGGGTATCGGGTTCGCAACATGCCAGCGGTTGCGACAAACGCCAACATGGATGTCCATACCATACCCAGTCGCGGCAGCAGCAGCATGGTCAACACCATGATAACCGCCAGCGACACAAGCCGACGCCATCCAGCGCGGCCGCTGGGGTGCACTTCGGTTTCAGGATCGGGCTTTGCGCGCACAAACAACAGCCCCAGCCCGACCAGGGCCAAAAGCCCCGCCAAAACATAGGGCCAAAACAACGGCGATAAGATCAATTTTTGAATATTACTGGGGCTGTACACCCAGTTGGGTATGCCAAACACCACCAAAAATCCGGCAAAGGCCAATGCGAAAACGCCAAGCCGCCTGTTCAAATCGTCGAATGCCATGCTGCCCCCGATTTAACAAAAGCAGGCCCCATTTTGGGCCTGCTTTGATCACATATTTTCAGGCCTTACCCTTCGATGCGCATGCCCAAACGATCGACCAATGCGCGGAATTTGGTGTATTGCCCGCGGATAAATGCATTGGCGGCGGCAGGATCCATCAGTTCAATAACCGATCCGCGCGCCTGCATTTTTTCCAAAAATCCTGCGTCCTTGGTCGCTGCGGCCATCCATGCACCCCATTTATCGGCCACATCATCTGGCAGACCTGCGGGTCCGGCGATCCCGGTCCAGCCAACCAGTTGGTTCAACGCCGGTTTGCCCAGCTCATTCGCGGTTGGCGCATCAAACCCAACCACAGGCTGGGCGGTTGTGACCATGATGGGCTTCAGCTGCCCATTGGCGACAAAGCTGGCAACCGCGGATGAATTTGTGCATAGGAATGTTGCCGTGCCATTCAAAACGGCTGTCGCCGCTGCACCGCCGCCTTTTTGCGGAATATGCGTGGCCTGTTGAAGTGGGTTTTCAACACCAAATTCATCCAGCACCATCACCGCCGCAATATGCAGCAATGACCCAACACCGGATGACGAATAGGTCACGCCCCCCTCTTTGACTTTGGCAATCAAATCTTCCATCGAATTAATCCCCGAAGACGGCGATACCGCACAGGCAACGGGGTTAATTTCATACACCGTCACAAACCGAAAATCATCCAGCGTATAGGGCAGCGTGGCCTTCATCGCCGGGTTCACCGAATGCGACCCCACGCGCGCAAACAGCATGGTATAGCCATCGGCGCGCGCGTTTTGCACCGCCACGGACCCTGTCGCACCACCTGCACCGGTCACATTGGCCATAACCAATGGCTTACCAACGGCACTGCCCAATGGTTCTGCGATGGTGCGCGCCGAAATGTCTGTGGCACCGCCTGCCCCATATGGAATGACCATGTTAATTGGGCGTTCGGGGTAGTCTGCCCAAGCGGCAGTTGCCCCCAATCCAACCGCAAAGGCGGCAGCTGACATAAGCTTTGTGAATTTCATTGTTCCCTCCCAGTTTTTATAATTTATGAAAACGATATCCTTTAGAATAATTGTAAAAAAGTAATATCACCTAACTTTTACTGAAAGTTATGCTTACGATTTTGCCGCCATTTTGCCTTTCATGGTGGCGTGTCGAAGTGTAGGGATCAATCAGCAAATACAAACGGCCACAGCCGTTCATCCGCAAAGGCGCATATGATGGATCCACAACTCATTCTATATCTCATCCTTGGCGGATTGGCCGGTGGGTTCATCAATGGATTTGCTGGAACGGGAACCGCATTATTTGCACTTGGCTTTTTTCTGTCCGTTCTGGATCCATTGTCTGCGGTGGCGATTGTCGCACTGATGTCAACCCTGACTGGGCTGCAGGGCGTCTATTTGGTCCGGCATGAGATTTTCAGCAATAAAGCCCGCAGCCTGCGCTTTATCATCCCCGGGTTGCTTGGCGTTCCTTTGGGGGCGATGCTGCTGTCCTTCGTCAACGCCGAGGCGTTGCGGCTGATCGTTGCGGGGTTTTTGATCTTCTATGGTGGGTATTTTGGGTTTCGCAAATCCCTGCCAAAATTCGACAAACGCACGCCAAAAACCGATGTTGCGGTGGCACTGGCCGGCGGCATTTTGGGTGGGCTTGCGTCGCTGTCTGGGGCGCTGCCGGCCATATGGCTGTCAATGCGCGCATGGACAAAGGGGGAAACCCGCGCGGTATTGCAGCCCTTTAATGTACTTATCTTGGCCACCACTGTGGCCACGCTGGCCTTTCAGGGGGCCTATACGCGGCAGACAGTTTTGGGGTTTGCGATTGCCTTTCCCTCGGCGCTGGTTTCGGTGCAATTTGGCATCATGCTGTTCAAACGGGTCAACGACAACCAATTTCGCCGCACGCTGATCATCCTATGTTTGGCGTTGGGGCTGGGTATTGTTCTGCGCCATCCATGGCTGTTTTAACCTATTGTTGGCGCAGCTTGGCCATCAATCATCACATTGATGCAAGCGGGCTTTCGGGAGGCCCGTGCGGCCTCCAATGCCCCGCGCAGATCACCCAGTTGCGTAACATGGGCGCCAAAGCCCCCCATAGCCTCGACCACCAGATCATAGCGCGCGGCTGACAATCCACAGCTGTGGGTGCGATCCGCGCCATAATCGCGCAGCTGAATTTCATGTTCCGCATTCCACCGTCCATCATTGCCGATGACGGCAATAAAGGGCAGATCCTCGCGCACGGCTGTTTCAAATTCCATCAAATGAAAGCCCGCCGTGCCATCCCCCATCAGGGCAATCACTTCGGCCTGCGGCTGTGCGGCTTTGGCCGCCATGGCATAGGGGATTCCGCCACCAATGGCCCCCGACACACCGTTCACAATACGCCGCCCCGGGCGCACCATCGCCTGCGCCCATTGGCCAAATTCACCACCATCCATGACGAAAATTTGCGACCCCTCTGGTTCGATCAAACCCGCAACCGCATTGCATAACTGCGCCGAAGTCAGGGCCTCTGGCCCCGCAGCGGGCCGTTTTGCACATAGGGCCGCAACCTGCTGCGCCCAAGTCGAGTGCTGCGTAAGATCAGCTGCGCTGATCGCCTGCCAAGATGCATGCGCACAACCCGTCAGCGTTTGAATGGCCCGATCACCCAAATTTCGCTGCGCCCGCTCGGTTTCGGCCTGATCCCCATGCACGGTGATCCACTGGGCCTGCGGCCAAACATCTGCCGCGCCCAATCGCAAACAAAAATCGATGGGTTTACCCAATGACACCACCAAATCCGCCTCGGCCCAAGCTTTGGAAAAGGCGCCAAGCGCCGGGTCATTTGCCCCGCGCGGGCTTTGCATCACCACAGCTGGCAAATGGGCCGGAATGGCCACAGACCGCAGGGATGGCCCCAGCAGGATCAACGGTTTTTCTGCCTTTGAGAGCGCCTCCAAAACAGGCGCAAGATCAAGCGCCGGCAAGGGGCGCAGCGGAGCATTTGGTTGGGGATTTGCAGTAAGTTCGGTCAACACATCTTGCGGCAGGGACAGGTGCACCGGCCCGGGCTGACCTGATGTTGCAACCGCAATGGCCTCTTGCAGATCAGCCGCCATGGTGTTGGCCGACATCACGCGGCGGGACAGTTTGGTTGCGCTGGCCGTCAAACCCGCCTGATCCATTTCCTGAAACGCACCGCGACCATCCAAACCAACCGGACTGTCCCCCGACAACAACAAAACAGGGGTTTGCGACGCGCGCGCCGTCAAAAGCGGGGCAATCGCGTTGCCCAATCCCGCCCCCGCGGTGACCATGGCCACGCCAATCCCGCCCGTCATTTGGGCATGGGCTTCGGCCATGTAAACAGCCGCCGCTTCATGTCGCGTGTGTATCAGCCGCAGGTCCGTTTCCAAACTGGCATCAAAGACCGGCATGATTTGATTCCCGCTGAGCGTAAAGATCGTCTGAACCCCCGCCGCCTCTAGCCCGCGCAATAAAACCAATGCCCCGTTCATGATGTACCCCGCCAGTGTTATGATGCGGCAGATTAAGAGGGTCCAAATAAAAAGCAATATGGTTTTTAACCATCTGACCCCGTGATCAATGGCCGAGACAATATGAACCAACCATTCCCCCATTTATATCTTTTTTTCAGGCGCAATACTGCCTATCTAGGTGGAAACCCCGCATCAAGGACCCGATCATGACTGCCGTTTTATTCCTTGCCTTGGCCATATTGGCCGCTCTTCCATTGGCGTTGGCCGCTTTGCGGTCACGGGTGGACAGCACAGAGGATGCAGCCAAGGATCTGGCGCTGTATAAAAAACAGCACGAAGGTGTCACCCGCGATCTGGACCGCGGTGTTATATCATCGGACGAAGCCGATCGGATGCGGGTTGATATCTCGCGCCGGATTCTGGCGGCAGATAATGCCATAAAACATCAAAAATCTGCACGCGGGGGTATGATGTCACCGGCCGCGCTTGCCGCTGGATTGTTGGTTGTGGTCATCGGCGGCGGGGCAGCGCTATATTGGGAAATGGGCGTGCCCGGCATGGGGGATATCCCGCGCGCAGCGCGCATCGATATGGCGCAGGAACGATATGCAACGCGGCCCAATCAAGCCCATGCCGAAAGCAAATTGCCCCCATCCCCAAATTTGAATGTGCCTGCGGATTTCATTGAATTGGTCGAACGCCTGCGCAAGGCGGTTGCCGATCGGCCGACCGACACCCAAGGCCTGCGCCTTTTGGCACAAAACGAAGCCAGACTGGGCAATTTCAAAGCGGCCTATGAAACGCAGGCCCAGTTGATTGCCGTGCTGGGGGATCAGGCCACAGCCGAAGATCATTTCACCCACGCCGCGCTGATGATCGAAGCCACCGGTGGGTCCTATGTATCGCCCGAGGCCGAACAGGCCCTGCGCGCCACATTGGCCCGCGATGCCAACCACGAAGGCGCGCGGTTTTATGTGGGCGTTTTACTGGCCCAAAATGACCGCCCGGATTTGGCGTTTGACCATTGGAATTTTATCCTGCAGCGCGGCGCGGCAGATGGGCCATGGATGGCACCCGTGCGAGAAAACATCGAGGAATTGGCCTGGCGCGCAGGGGAAAAATTCACCATGCCGCCACCACGTGGCGCGGGCCTACCCGGTCCAGATGCCGCCGCGATTGCAAACGCCCAAACCATGACAGACGAAGATCGACAATCCATGATCGAAGGCATGGTTGAACGCCTGTCGGACCGTTTGGCCACCGAAGGCGGCAGCGCCGATGAATGGGCGCGACTGATCGGGGCATTGGGCGTTTTGGGCCGCACCGATGACGCCCGCGACATCACAACCGAGGCCTTGGCAACTTTTGCAAATAATGAAACAGCACTGGCGCAAATTCGACAGGCGGCGCAAAACGCAGGTCTGCAGCCATGATTTTCGAAACAATCGAAGAATTCGCCGCTGCCCTACCCCCCAATGGGGCGCTGATGGGGCTTGATTTGGGCACAAAAACCATTGGCGTGGCACTGTCAGATGCCCGCCGCAATGTGGCCAGTGCCAAATTAACGGTTAAGCGAAAAAAATTCGGCATCGATGCGGCTCAGCTGCAAGATATCATCATGCAAAATGCGGTTTGTGGCATTATCTTGGGCTTTCCGCGCAATATGGATGGGTCCGAAGGACCGCGCTGCCAATCTACGCGGGCCTTTGCGCGCAATTTTGATCCGTTATGCGGGCTGCCCATCGGGTATTGGGATGAACGCCTTTCCTCTGTCGCGGCGGAACGGGTGCTGCTTGCGGCGGATACGACACGAAAACGTCGCGCCGAGGTGATCGACAATGTCGCCGCCGCCTTTATCTTACAAGGTGTGTTGGACAGATTCGCCGCCATCGGCGCAGCATAATAAAGGACAAGGGCATGACCGATACAGTGTGGCGCCGTGCAGAAATTGAATCACCCTGTGTAAAAATTTGCGTCATTCACCCTGCCGCGCGGCTATGCACTGGGTGCCTGCGCAGCATTGATGAAATTGGTCGTTGGTCACGGATGACCCCCGAAGAACGCCGCAACATAATGGACGCCTTGCCCAGCCGAAAATCCCAAATCGCCCAACGCCGCGGCGGCCGAAACGCCCGTTTGGGGCGCGCAGCAGAATAATCAATCAACAGCCCAGCGACGCAAATCCCCCACCCAATGCGGCCGGAAGAAGGCAATGCGGCGGCCAAATATATTGGGCGCAGGCGATGTCCAGGGCCCAACCCCGTGCAGCAAATGCCGATGCATGATAAACACCTGCCCCTTTTGGCAGGTGACCGACCGGCGGGGATTGTTTTCAAATATATCGGCGCGGGTTTTGTGATAGGCGTCTGTCAGATCAATCTGCGGCCAGTTTACCGGATCATGCGGGGCAAGTTGCGCCGCCAACATGGATTGAACGGGCAGATGGCTGCCCTCCCACAGCCAGGTGGGGCTGGCACCTTCGGTGACATCTGTCAGCGCGATCCCCATGATATAGGCATGGAATTCCCCAAACTTGCGGCGCTTTTGCGTGCCATGCGGCTGCAGCCCGTCCAAATGTGCCGCGCCGCGGTTTAACCGATAGGCAAAGCCACCAGCGCTTTCGCCTGCGCGGGGCTTTGGATACCCAGGCCAAGTGATCGACAGCTGCGCCGCATGCAGTGGCACATCCGGAAAATTCTGCTGAATGAACTCTGCCGCTTGCCCACGAAATGGAACCGGTTGCAGCGATCCATCAGCCCCCGTAGGCAGGGCATCAACCCCAACAAACCAGGTGTCCCCACAGACCAGCCATTTTGCACGCATATCGGGGTCATTCAGGGCCTGCTGCCCCGCTGCCTGCGCTGCATCCACCCATGGTATGATGGCCGGGTCAGGATCAAATATGGCCCAGCCCTTTTGGGCCAAATCAGCTGCGATTTGGTCCGTGGACAATTACAGCCCCAGTGATTTGCGCAGCATATTCAGCGCGACCAGCCCCAAGAAAAAGGCAAAAATGCGTTTCAGGGGTTTTGGGTCCATTGCGTGGGCCAACCGCACCCCCCATGGGGTGGTGATCAGGGTCATCGCAATCACCAAGAAAAAGGCCGGAAGATTGATCGCACCGATGGTAAAGGGCGGGCGAAAGGCCGGATCTACCGTAACCCATAAAAACCCAGCAACGGATGGAACGGCAATCAAAACCCCAAACCCTGCGGCTGTCGCGACAGCGCGGTGGATTGGGGTGTTAAAGAGGCTCATCAACGGAACGCCAAAGCTGCCGCCGCCAATGCCCATCATAACGGACATCATCCCCAATATAGGCGACATGATCACCCGTGCAGCGCCCTGTGGCATCCCATCGCCCAGCCGCCAGCTGGCGCGGCCAAATGCCAAATACAGGCTGACGATCAGTGCCAGCACGCCAAAAATACCCTGCAATGTGGTTGATCGCAGCTGCGCCACCACACTGACGCCGATAATCGCCCCCAGGGCAATACCGGGCGCCCAGCTGCGCAAAATACCCCAATCCACAGCGCCTTTTTTATTGTGGCTTTGCACCGACCGCAGTGACGTGACAATGATCGTGGCCAAAGATGTGGCCAAACAAATCTGCATCAGCTGCGGCCCCGCATACCCAAGCCCAGCAAAAGCATAATAAAACGCCGGCACCAAAACGATGC
>JALQTR010000210.1 GCA_023260835.1 Paracoccaceae bacterium | reverse complement strand
CAGCCGCGGCAGAAGAAAGCATTGAACAAATCATCGATCACCTGAACGGTGCGCATATGTGCTTCATCACTGCCGGCATGGGCGGTGGCACAGGTACCGGCGCAGCGCCAATAATCGCACAGGCCGCACGGGAAATGGGTGTTCTGACAATCGGTGTTGTAACCAAACCCTTCCAATTCGAGGGCGCGAAACGCATGCGCCAAGCCGAAGAAGGTGTTGCCGCGTTGCAAAAGGTTGTGGATACGCTGATCATTATCCCCAACCAAAACCTGTTCCGCTTGGCAAATGAAAAAACCACATTCACCGAAGCCTTCGCAATGGCTGATGATGTGCTTTATCAAGGTGTGAAGGGTGTGACGGATCTGATGGTTCGTCCGGGCCTGATTAACCTTGATTTTGCCGATGTTCGCGCTGTTATGGACGAAATGGGCAAAGCAATGATGGGAACCGGCGAAGCCTCGGGCGAGGATCGCGCGATCAAAGCTGCCGAAAGCGCCATTGCCAATCCGCTGCTGGACGAAATCAGTCTGCGCGGGGCCAAAGGTGTTCTGATCAATATCACTGGCGGTCATGACCTGACATTGTTTGAACTGGATGAAGCGGCCAACCGGATCCGTGAAGAGGTTGACGCCGACGCCAACATCATCGTGGGCTCGACCCTGGACACCAGCTTGGACGGTATGATGCGCGTCTCTGTTGTGGCCACTGGCATTGATGCGGCAGAACAAGCCGCCCATCGCGCAGCCGAGGCAGAAGCCGCCGCAGCGGCGCAAGCTGAAGCCGCTGCTGCAGCGCAGGCCGCAATGGCCGAAGCCCCCACCGCTGTTGAAGAGGCCCCCGCGCAAGAGGCTCTGCCCTTTGCTGCAGAAGAGGCGCCGCAAATGTATGAGGAAGAGGCCCTGCCAACACCCCCATACCAACCCGTTGCGGCGCAGTCTGCGGCACCTGGAACGCCATCAGCCGAGGTTTTGGCCCGCTTGCAAGCTGCCGTGGCCAAAGCGCCACCCGCCACTGTGGCGGCCGAGCAGGACCCAACAGAGGTTGAGCGCCCCCGCTTTGGCATTAATTCTCTGATCAGCCGTATGACCGGCGGCGCAGCAGAGCGCAGCGCAGCTGCACCACGCCAG
Organism: Paracoccaceae bacterium; assembly: GCA_023260835.1. Lineage (GTDB taxonomy): Bacteria > Pseudomonadota > Alphaproteobacteria > Rhodobacterales > Rhodobacteraceae > JALQTR01. Next base: position 4,181 of record JALQTR010000210.1, on the reverse strand, counting down.
CAGCCCAGCGTTCAATCCGGCAGCCAAGCCTATCCATCGCAGGACCCCGAACAAGACCGGATCGAGGTTCCAGCGTTTCTGCGCCGCCAAGCCAATTAAGCGCAGCACATAATTAAATAGGAACCCCCCGCAGGTGCAGACCTGCGGGGGTTTTTGTTTGGTGAATCCGAGGGTTAAAATGGCACCTCATCGGCCTTGACGACAAAGCGGGCGACCAGTTTTTTCTGTCCGGCTTTGTCAAAGGCGATGTCCAGCTTGTCGCCTTCGATTGCTTCGATGATGCCATAGCCAAATTTTTGGTGAAAGACCCGTTCGCCAGTGACAAAGCTGCTGGTGGCGGTGGCGTCGATGACGGCCGGTTTGGCGCTTGGCTGGGTGATCCCGCGCTGACCTGCGCGCGATTGCATGCGGCGCCATCCGGGGGAATTATACACATCCGCCGCCTCGGCCCGTTCTTCGACCTGTGATGCCATGCCCATCATCGGCGCGGCCGCGCCATAGCCACCCCCATAAAGCCCCGGGGGGGTCAGGATATCGACATGATCTTCGGGCAATTCATCTATGAAACGCGATGGCAGCTGCGATTGCCATTGGCCGTACACGCGGCGATTTGCGGCGAAGGAGATCGTGCAGATGCTTTCTGCGCGGGTAATACCGACATAGGCAAGGCGGCGCTCTTCTTCCAGGCCGCGCTGGCCGGATTCGTCCAGGCTGCGCTGTGACGGGAACAGCCCATCTTCCCACCCGGGTAAAAATACTGCGGGAAATTCCAACCCCTTGGCGGCGTGCAGGGTCATGATGGTCAGCTTTGGTTCCGCCTCATCCGATTCATTTTCCATGATGAGGCTGACATGTTCCAAAAACCCAGACAGGTTTTCGAAATTTTCAAGCGCCTTGATCAATTCCTTCAGGTTTTCCAGCCGGCCCGGGGCTTCGGGGGATTTGTCGTTTTGCCACATGGTGGTGTAGCCAGATTCGTCCAGGATCATTTCGGCCAATTCGATATGGCCCATGGTGTCATCGCGCAGGGCTTGACCCCACCGCAGAATATTGGCCACGAATTGCGCCAATTCTTTGCCGCCTTTGCCGCCCAATTCCCCGCTTTCAACCAATGAAATGGCACCTTGCAGCAGCGGGCCACCCGCGGTGCGCGCCGCGGCGCGGATCTTTTGCTGCGCCTTATCACCCAGACCCCGTTTGGGCGTGTTGATGATACGTTCAAAGGCCAAATCATCCTCGGGCGTCAGCACCAGCCGGAAATAGGCCATGGCATCACGGATTTCCATCCGTTCGTAAAACCGTGGGCCACCGATCACACGGTAAGGCAGGCCGATGGTTAAAAACCGATCCTCGAAGGCGCGCATTTGGTGGCTGGCACGCACCAATATGGCCATCTTGTCCAGCGGCATGGGGGGCAGGCCGCGGGTGCCTTGTTGCATGGCCTCGGCCTCTTCGCCGATCCAGCGGGCCTCTTCCTCGCCGTCCCAATGGCCGATTAGGCGGACCTTTTCGCCGCCATCGCGCGCGGTCCATAAATCCTTGCCAAGGCGGTCTTTGTTGCCGGCAATCACGGAGGAGGCCGCCGCCAAAATATGGGCTGTGGATCGGTAATTTTGTTCCAGCCGGATCACCGCGGCACCGGGGAAATCCTTTTCAAACCGCAGGATATTGCCCACTTCGGCCCCGCGCCAGCCATAGATCGATTGGTCATCATCCCCAACGCAGCAAATATTATGATGCCCGCCCGCCAGCAGACGCAGCCACAGGTATTGCGCCACATTGGTGTCTTGATATTCGTCCACCAGAATGAATTTGAACCAACGTTGATATTGCTGCAACACATCCGTATGGGTTTGAAAGATCGTCACCATATGCAAGATCAGATCGCCAAAATCCACCGCGTTTAATTCGCGCAGCCGAGTTTGGTATTTGGCATACAGCGCCGGCCCCATACCGTTAAAGGCCTGCGCATCCGCGGCAGGGATTGCCCCGGGGGCCAGCGCACGGTTTTTCCACGCATCTATAATCCCCGCCAGCATCCGCGCGGGCCAGCGTTTTTCATCAATGCCATCTGCGATGATTAGCTGTTTCAACAGGCGGATCTGGTCATCGGTGTCCAAAATGGTGAATTGCGATTTCAGCCCGACCAGTTCGGCATGCCGGCGCAGCAATTTCACCCCGACCGAATGAAAGGTGCCCATCCACGGCATGCCTTCGACCGATTGGCCCAGCAAATCCGCTACGCGCAGTTTCATTTCCCGCGCGGCTTTATTGGTGAATGTCACGGCCAGAATTTCATTGGGCCGCGCGCGGCGTGTGTACAAAAGATGGGCAATCCGCGCGGTCAGCGCCTTGGTCTTGCCGGTGCCGGCCCCAGCCAGCATCAGCACCGGCCCATCTAGCGTTTCCACCGCCTGGCGCTGCGCGTCATTCAGACTGTCCAAATAGGGCGCTGGCCCCATCATCGCGCTGGCCCTTGCCGACAGCGAGGCCGCTTCGAATGCGTGATCTTCGTCAAAACCGCTCATAAAAGCGCCCCCCGTATTTATTCCCCTTTTACCTAACGCGAATGCGCTGCGGTGAAAAGGGGGTCGTTCCCATTATGTTCTTTTTGGTTGGGCTGGGCTTGATGTCAAATTTCGGACAGAATCGCATACCTGCCTGCGTGATTTTCCATCTGGACAATGGGATGATTTGCACCACAAATACCCCGCATGAGCATCGAGACAAAGTACCCCGGGCTAGAAGACCTGCGCAACCGTGCCAAAGCGCGGCTGCCAAAATTTGTGTGGGAGTATCTGGACAGCGCGACAGGCCGCGAAGGCACCAAGGCGCGCAATCGCGCAGCGCTGGATCAGGTGATGCTGATGCCGTCGATCCTGCATGGGCCGTTGGAATTTGATACCTCGCGCACGCTGATGGGTCAGCGGTATGATTTGCCCTTTGGGGCGGGGCCTGTGGGCATGTCGGGGTTAATCTGGCCGCAGGCCGAACGCCACATTGCCCGCGCGATGACAGGGGCAGGGGGCTTGCCCTTTGGTCTGTCTACAGTGGCCACCATGGCGCCCGAGGAATTATCCGGCGATATTGCCGGCAATGGCTGGTTTCAGCTTTACCCGCCCAAGGATGAAGGCATCCGCCGCGATATGCTGGCGCGGGTCTGGGATGCGGGGTTTCACACGCTGGTGTTAACGGTGGATGTTCCTGTGGCATCGCGCCGCGAACGACAGACGCGATCGGGGATGACCCATCCACCGCGGCTGACGGCGCGCCTGCTGGCGCAGGTGGCAATGCGCCCAGCCTGGGCGCTGGCGACGGCCCGCAGTGGGATGCCGCAGATGCCCTTTGTGCAAAGTTACGGCAAGGCGCAAAAGGGCATGTCCACAACCGCGCATGTTGGGTATATGCTGCGCACTTCGCCCGATATGGATTACGTGCATTGGTTGCGCGATCATTGGCAAGGCAAGCTGGTGGTAAAGGGGGTTTTGAACCCTGCGGATATTGCCCCGCTTGAGGGCACGGGGGTGGATGCCTATTGGGTGTCGAACCACGCAGGCCGCCAATTTGATGGCGCGCCTGCCGCGATCCAACAGTTGCCACTGATCCGCGCGCAAACCCAAAAGCCAATTATCTTTGACAGCGGCATTGAAGGGGGTCTGGATATCCTACGCGCGCTGGCATTGGGGGCGGATTTTGTCATGCTGGCCAGTGCTTGGCATTATGCGGTTGCGGCCTTGGGACCGCAGGGTCCGGCTTATTTGGTTGAACTTCTGCGTAAAGATATCGAATCAAACATGGGACAACTTGGTCTGGCCAATTTGGACGACGTTCCCCGCGTTCTAATCCCCTGAGGGCGCAAATCGCGGCCCGAGCGTCGCACTGCGCCCCTAGTGTTAGCGCAAAACCAATCACATACCGGTTATTGGGTCTTGCGCCCCGCTGCGGTGCAGCGCAAAGTGCCTCGTAACATTTGTGTAACATTCTTCGGGGGAGCGTCGCCTGCTATGCAAGAGTTTAAGAAAATCCTGATCGCCAACCGCGGTGAAATCGCCATCCGTATCATGCGGGCCGCCAATGAGATGGGCAAGAAAACCGTGGCCGTCTTCGCCGAGGAAGACAAGCTGGGCCTGCACCGCTTTAAAGCGGATGAGGCCTATCGCATTGGCGCGGGGCTGGGTCCG
>JALQTR010000188.1 GCA_023260835.1 Paracoccaceae bacterium | reverse complement strand
CGAGCGAGAACGCGGCGACGATCGTCACCGAGTTCGATATCGACTTTGAATCGAAGACCGCTCTCAGCGATGTGCGTGAGGCAGTTAACCGCGCCAAAGCTCGTTTCCCGACAAACACGGGGCCTTTACCTATGCGGCTGGCACGCCCGATCGCGCCCGCCAAGACGGGCTGATGCACCAGATCCTGGACGAGATTGACGCCGTTTTATGGACCGCCGCACGGCACAGTTTCATCCTGCCCCCCGAACAACGGGTGCCAGAGGTGAAAGCCAGCCTGAAATGGGAATTTGCCCGCAATTTGGACCGTATCATGGCGGCCTGCAAATCCCCCTACTTGATGGGCGATCAGATGACCGTACCGGATATTATTCTGGCCCATTGCGGCAGCTGGGCCAAAGCCGCAGGCTTCCCAATCGAAAATGATGCCTTTCGCGCCTATCTAAAAACCATGCGCGCGCGCCCTGCCTTTCAGGCGCTGATGGGCTAATCCTTATTGACCCTTGGGTTTGGTGTATGGCCAGCGTGGTTAATCAAACACGCTCATGACCTGATCCATGGGCTTTTTCCGTTTGGCAACGGCCGGCACGCTTGCATCGTCTGCTGGCCAGCCAACAGGGATAATCATCACTGCCTTTTCATGGGCGGGGCGGCCGCATAATTGGGGCAAAAATTTCATCGGGTTTGGGGTGTGTTCCAAACAAACCAATCCCGCGTGATGCAATGCGGTGATCAGCATCCCCGTGGCGATCCCCACACTTTCGGGGACATAATAATTTTTATACCGCGCACCATCATCGGTGACCCCGTATCGCTGGGCAAAAACCACAATCAACCACGGGGCCGTGGTCAGATGCGGCTTTGACACCCCTGTGCCGATGGGCTCTAGCGCGGCCAGCCATTCATCACCGGCGCCACCTTCGTAAAAGGCGCGCTCTTCTTCTTCAGCGGCGGCGCGAATTTGCGCCTTCATCGCGGGGTCCGCGATGGCAACGAAATGCCACGGCTGATGGTTCGCGCCCGATGGCGCGCTCACAGCGGCCTGAATGCAGGCCTCGATCACGGCGCGCGGAATGGGACGGTCGGAAAAATCACGCACAGAATGACGTTTGCGCATATAGGCGGCAAATCCCTGCGCCGAGCGCAACGCCTGGTCATCTGGCATTTGCACCCGATCCGGCAGGGGCAATGGCTGATAGGTGACATCGCCTTTTTTGTACATTTTGAACATCCTTTGCCAAATAAAGGGGGCATTGCGGCCTATCTAGGCAGAAAAACCCCCCATCGCAATCACAGGCTTTGACCTTGCCGCCCAAACCATGTTTAAGCAATAAAAACCGATGGCAAAAAGGGATGTTGAAATGGCCGTTGCCCAGCTGAGCATTGACCTGACCGCAGTGGCGCACAATTGGCGCACCCTTGCGGCAAAATCACAAGGCGAAACCGCGGCGGTTGTAAAGGCAGATGCCTATGGTCTGGGCGTGGCGCCCGTTGGGCGCGCATTGGCCGCCGCTGGTGTGCGCAGCTTTTTCGTCGCTGCCGCCGAAGAGGGCGTAGCCCTGCGCAGCGCCATTGACGATGCGGCGCGCATCTTTGTCTTTTCCGGCCATATGGATGGCGACAAAAACACCATAGCCGCCGCCGGATTGATCCCATTGGTGAATTCCGCCGACCAGCTGCTGCGCCAGCTCGAGGCCCTGCCCGGTCACCCCTTTGGCGTCCAACTGGACACCGGCATGAACCGTCTGGGGATGGAGCCAGAAGAATGGGCCAGCCTGCGTGATATCGCATTGGGGCAATCCCCGCAGCTGATTATGTCCCATCTGGCCTGCGCGGATGAACCGGACCACCCAATGAACGCACAGCAGTTAAATGCCTTCAGGACAATGACGGATGGCATTTCTGCGCCCCGATCCTTGGCCGCAACAGGTGGGGTTTTGCTGGGCGCTGATTATCATTTCGATCTGACGCGCCCGGGTGTGGGGCTGTATGGCGGCGCGCCCTATATGGATGCGCGCCCTGTGGTCGAATTGGACATCCCCATCATTCAAACGCGGCTGGTGCGGGCGGGTGAAACGGTTGGGTATGGCAACAGCTGGACCGCCAAGCGTGACAGTTTGATTGCAACCATTGCCGCCGGTTATGCCGATGGGCTGCACCGGGTTATGGGACCAAAGACACAGCTTTATGCGGATGGGGTCAGCTGCCCTGTTGTGGGGCGCATTTCGATGGATATGATCGCCGTTGATGTAACCGATCTGACGGCTGTGCCAGATCAGTTGCAAATCCTGAACGCAGATCAAGGGGTGGATGATTTGGCCGCAAATGCAGGCACAATCGGGTATGAAATCCTGACGTCGTTGGGCCAACGTTATGGCCGGTCTTATGTGGGGGGGCAGGCATGATCGCTGTTTTTGCACCGATTGGGCGCACGGTATTGGGCGCTTTGGCGGCGATTGGTTCGCTGGCCATCTATGCCGCCAGTGTGCTGCGCCATATGATCACCCCGCCATTTTATCCGCGCGCTTTATTGGGCGCGCTTTATCAAATTGGTTGGCTGTCTTTGCCGGTTGTCGGCCTGACGGCGATTTTTACAGGCGCCGCGCTGGCCTTGCAAATTTACGCCGGCGGTGCGCGCTTTTCCGCCGAGGCGGTGGTGCCATCTATCGTCGCCATCGGCATGGTGCGCGAATTGGGCCCCGTGTTGGGCGGATTGATGGTGGCGGCGCGCGTGGCCTCATCCGTGGCCGCGGAAATTGGCACAATGAAAGTCACCGAACAAATTGATGCGCTGGTCACCCTGTCCACCGATCCGATGAAATATTTGGTCGCCCCGCGCGTATTGGCAGCGACCTTGGCGGTGCCGCTGTTGGTGGCGGTGGGCGATTCCATTGGCATTTTGGGCGGATATTTGGTCGGCGTTGGACGGTTGGATTTCAACGGCGCGGTCTATCTGAAAAACACGGTGGATTTCTTGCAGCAATGGGATGTTGTTTCGGGCCTGCTGAAAGGCGCCGCCTTTGGGTTTTTGGTGGCCTTATGCGGGTGCTACTTTGGCATGCGCTCTGGCCGCGGCGCGCAAGGCGTGGGCGCCGCCACAAAACAGGCTGTGGTGGCCGCATCCGTTTTGATCCTGGCGTCAAATTACCTTCTAACTGAACTGTTCTTTAGCGCATGATTACTTTGACCCATATCCGCAAATCCTTTGGCAGCAACCATGTGCTGCGGGATATTTCGCTGCATGTCCCAAAGGGCAGCTCGCTGGTGGTGATCGGCGGGTCCGGCACCGGCAAATCGGTCTTGCTGAAATGTATATTGGGGCTGATCACCCCCGATGCCGGGCAGATTGACATTGATGGCCGCCAAGGCACCGGGTTGCAAAATCCTGATTTCCTGACCCATTTTGGCATGCTGTTCCAAGGCGGCGCACTGTTTGACAGCCTGCCGGTGTGGCAAAATATTGCCTTTCGCCTGCTGCAGGGGTCAAACAAACTGTCCAAATCCGATGCCCGCGATTTGGCGGTAGAGAAATTGATCCGCGTCGGGCTGAAGCCGCAGGACGCCGATAAATTCCCCGCTGAACTGTCCGGCGGGATGCAAAAACGCGTGGGGCTGGCCCGCGCCATCGCCACAGACCCATCGGTGATTTTCTTTGACGAGCCCACCGCTGGGCTGGATCCGATTATGTCGGGCGTGATCAATGCCTTGATCCGCGAAATCGTGACTGAAATGGGCGCCACGGCGGTGACCATCACCCATGATATGCGATCGGTACATGACATCGCCGATAATGTGGCGATGATCTATGACGGGTTGATCCGCTGGCATGGCCCTGTGGGCGATCTGGAAAGCGCGGGCGATCCTTTTGTCGATCAATTCATCCACGGCCGGGCCGATGGCCCGATCACAACGCAGCGCTGAGCCATGGCAAAATCGGCATCCTTCAGCTGTAACGCCTGCGGCGCCGTCACCAGCAAATGGGCAGGGCGCTGCGACAGCTGCGGCGCGTGGAACACCATCACCGAAGATGCGGGCCTGTCCAGCGGCGCAGGCCGCGGCAGTTTGGGCGCCAAACGCGGCCGCGACATCCAGCTGACCGATCTGGCCACAGCCGAACCTGAACCCCCACGCGCCGTCAGCGGCATTTCCGAACTGGACCGTGTTTTGGGTGGTGGGTTGGTTCCGGCCTCTGCCCTGCTGGTGGGCGGGGATCCGGGGATTGGCAAATCCACCTTGCTGCTGCAGGCCGCCGCTGCCTTTGCCAAAACCGGCTTGGATGTGGTTTATGTTTCAGGCGAAGAGGCCAGCGCCCAGGTGCGCATGCGCGCCCGCCGCCTTGGGCTGGCCGATGCGCCCGTGCGTCTGGCCACCGAAACCAACCTGCGCAACATCCTGACCACGCTAGAGCGCGAAAAACCCCAGTTGGCGATCATCGATTCCGTTCAAACCATGTGGCTGGATACGGTCGAGGCTGCGCCAGGATCAGTTTCGCAAGTGCGCGCCGCCGCGCATGAATTAACCAGCTTTGCCAAACGCAATGGGATTTCGGTCATTCTGGTCGGCCATGTCACCAAAGAGGGGCAAATCGCAGGCCCCCGTGTGGTCGAACATATGGTTGATACGGTGCTGTATTTCGAAGGCGAACGCGGCCATCAGTTTCGCATCCTGCGCGCGGTGAAAAACCGCTTTGGCCCGGCCAATGAAATTGGCGTGTTTGAAATGGGCGGCGCGGGCCTGGAAGAGGTGGTCAACCCCTCCGCCCTGTTCCTATCCGAACGCGGCCAAGGCAGTCCCGGATCGGTGGTGTTTGCAGGGATCGAAGGCACGCGGCCGGTTTTGTGCGAAATTCAGGCGCTGGTCGCCCCCACCCCGCACGCGCAACCGCGCCGCACAGTTGTGGGCTGGGATGGGGGGCGATTGGCGATGATCTTGGCCGTGCTTGAGGCCCGCTGCGGCGTGCCATTTGTGGGGCTTGATGTCTATCTGAATGTCGCAGGCGGGATGAAGGTCAACGAACCGGCCGCCGATCTGGCTGTGGCGCTGGCGATTTTATCGGCACGGGAAAATTCAGAACTGCCAGCCAATATGGTCGCTTTTGGTGAAATCAGCCTGTCTGGCGCATTGCGCCCCGTATCGCAAAGCGATGCCCGCTTGTCCGAAGCGCAAAAATTAGGGTTCGAAGGCGCCATCCTGCCCCAAGGCGGCAAATTGGATCAGCAAAGCATGCTGACATTGAAAACGCATGCGGATCTGGGCGATGTTTTGAACGCATATTTTGACAATAATTAAGAAACCAAGTATCGCAAAAAGGCGTTAACGAAAAAAGGGACTGCGCAAGCCATGGATGGATTTACCTTGATCGACGCGGTGGTGGCCGCTGTTATCGCACTATCTGCCATATTGGCCTATGCGCGCGGGGCTGTTCGTGAAATCATGGCCATCGCCGGATGGATCGCCGCCGGGCTTTTGGCGCTGAATTTCGCGGATGATGTCACCCCGCTGATCAAAGAAATCCCAGTAATTGGTCCCTTCTTGGATGGCAGCTGTGAATTGGCGGTTCTGGCCGGATTTACGGCCGTTTTCGCGCTGTCACTTGTGGTGTTTTCGATGTTTACGCCGCTGTTATCATCCGCCGTTCGCTATTCCGCGATTGGCACGCTGGATCAGGGATTTGGGTTTTTGTTCGGCGCGGCACGCGGTGTGTTGATTGTAGCGATAGGTTTTTTTGCCTTTGGCACCATGTCCAGCCAAGGCGCTGTGCCAATGGTGGATAACAGCAAATCCGCTGCGATCTTTGCAAATCTGACTGGCAAAATCGAAGAACGCGATCCCGAAGCGGCGCTTGGCTGGATCACCGGCCAGTATGAAGCATTGATTGCCACCTGCGCAGCCAACTAATCCCAAAGAGTTTCACGCAAATCCAAAAGCCTTCGTGACAATGCCAGTCATCTTGATTATGACAGGCGCATAATGCGCCCGCGCGCGCAGCCCAATGGATAATGGATTGATTTGCGCCATGAAACACATGCCCCCTGCCCACCCGTTCGACGATGACAAACTGCGCGAAGAATGCGGTATATTTGGGGTGATCGGTGTGGCGGATGCCGCCAATTTTGTTGCGCTTGGCCTGCATGCGTTGCAGCACCGCGGGCAAGAGGCTGGCGGCATCGTCAGCCATGACCCCGAACAGGGGTTCAATTCGGCGCGGCGCTTTGGCTATGTGCGCGATAACTTCACCTCGCAAGGGCTGATGAGCACGCTGCCCGGGCCTTTGGCCATCGGCCATGTGCGGTATTCAACCGCAGGATCAAAAGGGCAAACACAGATCCGCGATGTGCAGCCGTTCTTCGGGGAATTCGCGATGGGCGGGGCCGCGATTGCGCATAATGGCAACATCACCAACGCAGAAGAGCTGCGCCGCGAATTGATCGAACGGGGATCAATCTTTCAATCCTCATCCGATTCGGAATGCATCATTCATTTGATGGCCCGCTCACTGCAGAAAAATATTCCCGAACGCATGGCCGATGCGCTGCGCCGTGTGGAAGGCGCGTTTTCCGTGGTGGCGATGACGCGCACCAAACTGATCGGCGTACGTGATCCATTGGGCGTGCGCCCATTGGTTTTGGGCAAAGTCGCTGATGGCTGGGCGCTGTCGTCCGAAACCTGTGCTTTGGATATCATTGGCGCCGAATTTGTGCGTGAAATTGAACCTGGCGAATTGGTTGTGATCACCGAAGAGGGCGTGGAAAGCAGCTTCCCTTTCCGCAAGGCCGATCCACGGTTTTGCATTTTCGAACATGTCTATTTTTCGCGCCCCGACAGCATCATTGGCGGGCGATCCGTGTATGAAACCCGCCGCCAGATTGGCGTGGAATTGGCCCGTGAGGCCCCGGTTGAGGCCGATTTGGTCTGCGCCGTGCCTGACAGTGGCACCCCGGCGGCGATTGGCTATGCACATGAATCCGGCATTCCCTTTGGCATGGGGATCATCCGCAACCAATATATGGGCCGCACCTTTATCGAACCCACCGAACAGATCCGCAATATGGGTGTGCGTCTTAAGCTGAACATCAACCGCGCCTTGATTCAAGGCAAGCGGGTGATCTTGGTAGATGACAGCGTTGTGCGCGGCACCACCTCGCAAAAGATCAAAGAAATGATTTTGGACGCAGGCGCGGCCGAGGTGCATTTCCGCATCGCCTCTCCGCCTACGGCATGGCCTTGTTTTTACGGGGTGGACACGCCACAGCGCGACAAGCTTCTTGCGGCGACAATGAGCGCCGAAGAAATGCGCGCCCATCTGGGTGTGGACAGCCTGCGCTTTATCTCGCTTGATGGGCTCTATCGTGCCGTGGGTGAGGCCAAGGGCCGTGACCCCAAAAACCCCACCTATTGCGATGCCTGTTTCTCAGGCGAATATCCTGTGCGCCCCACAGACCAAATCGCCAAAGGTTTTGCCATGAATGAACCCGCCGCTGCTGA
>JALQTR010000129.1 GCA_023260835.1 Paracoccaceae bacterium | reverse complement strand
CCAACGATGCGGCGGAATTCGCTGATGTCCAGCCCCACATATTGGCCAACTTGGGCCATATCATTTCGCAGCTCTTCGATTTGGTCGGTCGACCGTTCCATCAGCATCTGCCAGCCGCGGCCGGTCTTTTGCTGCATATCGTCCAGCCATGTTGGATCCAATTCACGCCCACGATATTCGTCGATGAATTCGCGGCGGTTAATGCGGGCCTGATCGGCCAGTTTGACCATCGAACTGTCAATCTGCATCACGCGGCGGTTGATCCCATAAAGCTGATCAATCAGCGCCTCGATGCGGTTATTGTGCAGGTGCAGTTCATTCACCAGCTGAACAATTTCAGACCGCAGCTTTTGGTACGTTGCTTCATCCGCATCGGAAAAGTTGCTGCCATCGTAAAGCGTGGCATCCATGCGGCTGTCTTGCATTTGGGACAGCATGGCATAATCATCCGCGATCCGATCCAGCGTTTCCAGCACGCGTGGTTTCAACGCGGCTTCCATCGCGGCCAAGGACATATTGGACGCATCATCGTCCTCATCCTCATCGTCGCTGTTGATCGGATTGCCATCTGCGTCATATTCGGTCTGCGTGATGGTGGTTTGGGGCTGTGGTGCTGGTTTGGCAGCTTGCGTTTCCATCACGGGGGCGACGGCTTCTTCGTCGTCATCGCCCATTTGGTTGCCAAATGTGGCCTCCAGATCGATCACATCGCGCAGCAGAATATCCTCGCCCAGCAATTCGTCACGCCAAATGGTGATCGCTTGGAACGTCAGCGGGCTTTCGCATAGGCCGGCAATCATGGTGTTGCGGCCGGCTTCGATCCGTTTGGCGATGGCGATTTCGCCTTCGCGTGACAGCAGTTCCACACTGCCCATTTCGCGCAGATACATCCGCACCGGATCATCTGTGCGGTCCAGCTTTTCGGTTTCCGCGCTGCCGATGGTCAGCTCTTTGGCGCCTTGGGTTGTGACCAATTCGCCGGCGGCTTTTTCTTCCTCTTCCTCATCCTCGATGATGTTGATGCCCATCTCGGACAGCATGGACATCACATCCTCGATCTGATCGGTGGACACCTGATCGGGTGGCAGAACTTTGTTCAGCTGATCATAAGTGATATAGCCCTTTTCCCGCGCCGCCGCGATCATCCGTTTGACGGCAGCTTGGCTCAGGTCCAAGGAGACATCATCATCATTCGCGTCTTGGCTGGTCTGATCGGCTTCGTTTGCGGCCATGGGGGATGCTCCTGAACTTCGTCTGCGCGGGGCGAGGGTGATTCGCGCCTTTGGAATCATTACTTGGGCTGAACTGATTCGGACAGCGCCCAAGCGTAATTTTATGGCATTTTATGCGGGTTTATTGAAGAAACGACAAGGGCAGGGTGATTCGGACCTGTCAGCCCCCTGATTTTGGGCGATTTGTGATTTGATCCACAAGATTTTGAAAGGCACTGCGTTCGTCGCGTTTCAGCGGCAGGCCGTTTGATCCGATATCATATTCAGCGCGATCTTCATGGGTGGCCCGCATGGCGCGCTCTTGGGCTTTGGCAGCTTCGGTCAGGCGCCACAGCTGCGTTTCATCCCACGCATCTTCTGGCGTGGTGGCGGCTTCTTGCATTTCGGCCGACAGGCTGCGCTCGGCAGTGATTTTTTCAATCGCGTCTTCGATGGTGGCTTGCACCAAATCCAAATCATCTGGGCGGCGCAGGCAGGGCGCGATGGCCACCAGGGGTTGGCGCATCAGTTTGTCCAACAGATCCGGTCCAAAGGCGGCGTTGATGTCATCGATTAAACCATCACTGTCCAATCCCTGATGGGTCAGCAGGAAATCGCGCAATTGTGCGTGATCGGGGTGGGTGCAGTCCAGCCGGTCCAAGGCTGTTTCAAACTGTGACACCAGCGCGGGGGTTTTGATCAGGGCTGCCAGAATAACCGCTTCACGCAAATGCACAGGATCGGCCCCGCCCGCGGCCAATGCGGATGATTTCGCGGCACTGCTGGCGCTTTGGGGGGTAAAATATCGGTTTGGAAAGCGTCCCTTGCCGCGTTGGGGCGCGGGCGGTGTGAATAATGCCTGCCGCAGGCGACTGATTTCAGCGCCATAATGCTGCCGGATTGATGGGTCGCGAATGGTGCGGATCCGTTCGCGCAGGGCCTTGTCCAGCGCGGCTTTGCGTTCGGGGCTGTCGAATTGCCCGCCTTGGGTTTCGCGTTGCCACAGCAGCTGTACCATGGGCTGCGCCCCATCGATCAGCTTTTGCATCGCGGCAGGGCCGCCGGTTTTGATTACATCATCGGGGTCCATGCCTTCGGGCATAATGGCGAAACGCAGGCTGCGCCCGGCCTCTAGCAGGGGCAGCGCCAAATCGATCACCCGCATTGCGGCGCGCAGCCCTGCGGTATCGCCGTCCAATGCAATGATGGGTTCAGGGGCAATGCGCCACATCAGTTGCAGCTGCGTTTCGGTCACAGCCGTGCCCAGCGGCGCCACCGCCGCGCCAAACCCCGCCTTCACCAGCGCGATAACATCCATATAGCCTTCGGCCACAATCAGCGGCGCGCCCTTACCTGCGGCTTCGCGCGCTGGGGCGTGATTGTACAGGCTGCGCCCCTTATCAAACAGCGCGGTTTCGGGGCTGTTAAGGTATTTCGCCCGCGCATTCGGATCCATCGCCCGCCCGCCAAAGGCGATCGCGCGCCCGCGCGCATCGCGAATGGGGAACATGATCCGGTCGCGAAACCGATCATAGGGCGCACCGCCATCATCGGGGCGGGCGCACAGACCGGCATCGATCAAGTCATCCACGGGGATGCCTTGGTCTGTTAGGTGCTGAAATAGTCCCTGTCGCGCGTTTGGGGCAAAGCCGATTTCAAACTGGCTTTGCCATGTATCATCCAATTGACGTCCGTCCAAATAATGGCGTGCGTCGGATCCGGCGCTGCTGCGCAGTTGCAGGCGGTAATACCGCACCGCGGCCTCCATCACTTCGGCCAGTTTGGCATTGCGATCGGATCTTTCCTGCGCGCGTGGATCGCGCGCTGGCATTTGCATGCCGGCCTCGGCCGCCAGCCGTTCGACCGCTTCCATGAAGCTGATGTTTTCAATTTCGCGCAGGAAGGTGATGGCATTGCCTTTGGCGTGACAGCCAAAACAGTAATAGAACCCTTTGCGGTCATCCACGTGGAAGGATGCGGTTTTTTCCTGGTGAAACGGGCAGGGCGCCCACATATCACCCTTGGCTTGGTTGGATTTGCGGTTGTCCCATATCACCTTGCGCCCGACCACATGGGACAGGCTGACGCGTGTGCGCAATTCATCAAGGAAGCCGTCAGGTAAGCTCATGCACGCGAATATCGCGCGTCTGCTGGGCAGAGTCTAGCGCTGTTGCGGCTGTGATACGCAGATTATCCCTACACAAATCATTGTGGTGTGACTATAGTCGCCCACAACACCCTGTGGATGGCCATGGGGAATAGGTAAACTGATAAGGAAAACGAAGCCATGCGTTGCCCGTTTTGCACCCATATTGATACCCAAGTCAAAGATTCGCGCCCAGCCGAGGATCATGTCTCCATCCGCCGGCGCCGTTTATGCCCTGCCTGCGGTGGGCGTTTTACCACCTATGAACGGGTGCAATTACGGGATTTGGTGGTGGTGAAAACCAACGGTCGGCGCGAAGATTTTGATCGATCGAAACTGGAACGGTCGATCCGGATCGCCCTGCAAAAACGCCCAGTCGATCCCGAGCGTGTGGATCAGATGATCACGGGCATTGTGCGCCGGTTGGAAAGTTTAGGGGATACCGATATTCCATCCAAAACTGTGGGCGAAATTGTGATGGAAACCTTGGCGCGGATCGACACCGTGGCCTATGTGCGGTTTGCCAGTGTCTATAAGAATTTCCAAGCGGCGGATGATTTTGACAAATTCGTGTCGGAATTACGGCCCAGCACGCAGGATGATGCCTGATCGGATGGAACAGGATGCGCGCTTTATGCAGCTGGCGCTGACCCTTGGTCGGCGTGGGCAGGGGCGTGTTTGGCCAAACCCGGCGGTGGGCTGTGTGATCGTAAAACAGGGGCGCGTTTTAGGCCGCGGCTGGACACAGGATGGTGGCCGCCCGCATGCCGAAACAATGGCGCTGGCCGCGGCGGGCGCGGCGGCCCAAGGTGCAACAGCCTATGTCACGTTGGAACCTTGCGCCCATCATGGGCATACGCCGCCGTGCTGTGATGCGTTGATCGCGGCTGGGGTGTCGCGTGTTGTCTGTGCGGCGGGGGATCCAGACCCGCGCGTGAATGGCCAAGGGTTTGCCCGCCTGCGTGCGGCAGGTATTGATGTGGCCGAAGGGGTTGGCGCAGCGGCGGCCGCTGTGGATCATCAGGGGTTTTTCCAACGTGTTCAAATTGGTCGCCCCATGGTGACGTTGAAATTGGCCAGTTCATTGGATGGGCGCATTGCCACCGGCACGGGACACAGCCAATGGATCACTGGCCCATTGGCGCGCCGCGCGGTGCACGCCGATCGCGCACGCCATGATGCGGTGATGGTGGGGGGCGGCACGGCCCGCGCAGATGATCCCAGCCT
>JALQTR010000123.1 GCA_023260835.1 Paracoccaceae bacterium | reverse complement strand
AGAACATTATTGCAAACCCCAACTGTTCGACCGCACAGATGGTTGTGGCGCTGAAGCCGCTGCATGACCGCGCGAAGATCAAACGCGTTGTGGTCAGCACCTATCAATCCGTATCTGGCACCGGCAAAGAGGCGATTGACGAACTGTGGAACCAAACCAAGGGCATGTATGTTCCGGGGCAAGAGGTTGAACCCAGCGTCTATCCCAAACAGATCGCCTTTAACGTGATCCCGCATATCGATGTGTTCTTGGACGATGGGTCGACCAAAGAAGAATGGAAAATGGTCGCTGAAACGAAAAAGATCATGGACCCCAGCATCAAACTGACCGCAACCTGTGTGCGCGTTCCGGTGTTCGTGGGCCATTCCGAAGCGATCAACGTCGAGTTTGAGGATTTCTTGGACGAAGACGAAGCCCGCGATATCCTGCGCGAAGCGCCGGGAATTTTGGTTGTCGATAAACGCGAAGCGGGCGGTTATATCACTCCGATTGATTGTGTTGGCGATTACGCAACCTATATCAGCCGCATCCGTCAGGACAGCACGTTGGAAAACGGTCTGAACCTGTGGTGCGTCAGCGACAACCTGCGCAAAGGCGCGGCCCTAAACGCGGTGCAAATCGCCGAAGTTTTGGGGCGTGAGGTTCTGAAAAAGGGCTAACCCCGCCAAATGATCACCAAAACACCCCCGTGCCAGTTTGGTGCGGGGGTTTTTTTATGCTCGGCTTATTTGCGCAAATACACGTAATAGGCCCCGTGCCCACCGTGGCGCGCATGGGCGGGGGTCACCTGTTGCACTGCATGGGTCAATGGGGCCGAATGCAACCAATGCGGCACCTGATGGCGCAACACGCCGCGGGGGCGGGGGATCGGGCCGACATCATCACCGGATTTCCCTTTGCCAGTGATCACCAGCACCAGCCGTTTTCCCGCAGACCGTGCGGCCAGAATATAGGAAATCAAGGCGCTGTGCGCCTCGGCCAATGTCATCCCATGTAAATCAATCCGGCCTTCTGGGGCCATTTTGCCACGGGTCAATTTCTTATAGGCCCCGTGGTCCATCCGCAAAGGCGCATGGGTTAATCGATCCGCAATCGCGGGCTGCAATTTATGCGCTGGACCGCCGGTTTTTGCAGCTTGGCCAAGTTTGAACGCAGGGATCGCGGCTGGTGCTGATGGTGAAACAGTGGGGAATTTTCGCGGTGGCTTTGGCAAAGCGGCGGGAGCGATTTTATGAATGGGGGCGGCGGTTTGTTTCACCGCCTCCCACAGGGCCAAATCCTCGGACGTTATGGGGTTTGACCGCCTCTTTGACATAAAACCCGCACCCTTATTCGCCCGTTGCGACCAGCTGCCAGTTGGGATCATCGCTGCCCATCACGCGGGCAAAGGTCCAGACATCTTTCAGCCGTTTTGGCGCTGTTCCGCCATCCACAACTTCGCCATCCGCGTTGCGAACTTCCGATGTGATTTCAGCAACATATCGAATTGTGACTTCGCACATGCGGGTTGATGGGTCAAATTCGGCATGCGCAACAGTCAATTCACGAATGCCAATGAATTCAGCATCCACCTGCAGGCCCTGTTCCGTGCGGGCGTTGATGACCTGTTCAAAACTGTCCGCCACATCCTGCGACAGGAAGGGGCGAATTTGGTCCATATCGCCATTTTCAAACCCCATCAGGATCATTTCATAGGCCCCGCGCGCACCGCGCAGGAATTCTGTCAGTGAAAAATCAGGTTCGGCCTGTTTCATCGATTTCAGCGCAGCAAAGGCAGGGGTGCCTTTGTCCACATGGTCCGCAATGTCATCATCTGCGCCACCATCAATCACATCAAATTTTGGGCGATCTGTGGTTTTTTCGGGGGCAGGCTGGGCCGTTGGTTCAAACCCATCACGCGTTCCCAGTACCGATTTAAGCCGCAAAATCAAAAAGATCGCGATCCCTGCCAAAACCAGCAATTGAATAATGGGTGAGTTCATTTTGGCCCCTTGCTCTGGACATTTATTTGTAATTTTCGTTTGAATACCTATGTAGGGATTGCTTGATGCAAAGTCCACCATAGGGGGGCAGAAAGGTTTACCAATGCCGTTGTTTTTAATTTTCCTAACCGTCCCCCTGATCGAGATTGCTTTGTTCATCGAAGTTGGCGGCTTTATTGGGCTGTGGCCCACGCTGGGGGTTGTGGTTCTTACCGCCATTGCGGGCAGCACCTTGCTGCGCAGTCAGGGCAGTGCGGCGATGGCGCATATCAAATCCAGCTTTCGCAATGCGCGCGATCCCAGTGGCCCCTTGGCCCATGGGGCGCTGATCCTGATCGGCGGCGTTTTGCTGCTGACCCCTGGGTTTTTCACCGACACCATGGGGCTTTTGCTGCTGGTGCCGCAATTTCGCGACTTTGCGATCAAGCGGGCGTCGCGAAAGGTTTCGGCCAAAGTGGCACAAAGCCGCCCGCAACCGCGGCAAAACCCTGACATCATTGAAGGGGATTTTCAAAATTTAGACCGCTAGGGCGTTGAGCGTCGAACCCACCCCTGATAAGCCATAGAAAATTCACATTACAGGAGCAGTCATGTCTGACGAAACCACCACACCCGAAACCGAAGCCACCGAAGCCGGCCCAGTGCGCGCCAACATCCTGGCGCAATACATCCGTGATATGTCCTTTGAAAATGCGCTGGTGCAAAAGGGCATTAGCGGCCAGCCGCAGCCCAATGTGCAGGTGCAGGTCAATCTGGACGCGCAAAAGCGCGACGTGGAAAACCAATTCGAAGTGTTGATGAAACTGACAGTCGAATCAAAAGACAAAGAAACAGCCGCCCCATTGTTCATGCTTGAGCTGGAATATGGGTCCGTGTTCCAAATCGAGGGTCTGCCCGAAGATCAGCTGCACCCATTTTTGTTGATCGAATGCCCGCGCCTGATGTTCCCATTCGTGCGCCGCATTGTCAGCGATGTGACCCGTGATGGTGGCTTCCCGCCGCTGAATCTGGAATTGATTGATTTCGTGGCGCTCTACCGTCAGGAATTGATGCGCCGCCGCGCCGATGCCGAGGCCGCGCAAAAGCCGAACTGATCCACGGCAGATCAGACATAAAAAACCCCGGGATGGCCGCACCATCCCGGGGTTTTGGTTTATGCGGCCCTAGATCCTGTTGGGGAAGGGCAGGCGATGCAGCGGGGCTTTGTCGTAAAAGGCGACCTCGGCATCATGCGCCAGACCCTCTGCCCGCCAGCTTTGCAAGGCAGGTAAGGCCAAAATGGCGTTCACATAGGCCCGCAGCAGATCGCCCACCGGCAACCCATAGCCCGCAATGCGAATGGCTACGGGGGCATAAAATGCATCCACCAATGTTGGCGTGCCAAATAAAAACGGGCCATCAGATGCGGCAAGGGCTGCGCCCAACCGCGCATCCAGCTGGGCAAGATCCTGCAAAACGGCGGCTGAGGGATGAAACCCATCCCAAGCATTTCGTAAATTCATCGGGCAATCCCCGCGCAGCGCGGAATACCCCGCGTGCATATCGGCGATCAGGTTTTGTGCCTCGGCCCGCTTTTGCGGATGTGTGGGCATCACGCCTTTATGGGCGTACTGATCCGCGATGTGCCATGCGATTGACAGGCTGTCGCGCAGGATCACCCCATCATCCGTTGCCGCCACAGGAACGGTTGATCCACCGCCAAATTCGGCCACTTGTTCGGCAAAATCTGGCCCATAAATCACCGCATCTTGAATCGTGACAGGGATATTAAACAGGGCAAAAGACAGATAGCCGCGCAAAGACCAGCTGGAATAAGACCGCTGGCCAATCAAAAGTCGATACACAGTAAACCCCCTATGGTTGCATCAAGCAACGTTAGAGGGCATTTTACGCGGCAGCAAGCTATTTGGGGATCAGGTGATCAGCTCAAGCCGTTCTTTGGACAAATCGCCCGGAACAATGGTGATTGGAATGGGCTGGCTGCCCGCCGATTTGGACATTTGCGTGACCAGCGGCCCGGGGCCTTTGTTGCTGGTTCCGGCGCCCAGAACCAGAATGCCAATTTCGGGATCGGATTCGATTTCTTCCAAAATGGCTGGAACGGCATCGCCTTCGCGGATGACCAATTCTGGGTTCACGCCCTGACGGTCGCGCATCCATTTGGCGAAGACCTCAAAATGGGCATGAATACGCTCACGCGCCTCTTCGCGCATGATGTCCCCCACGCCGATCCAGTGGTTGAATTCTTCGGGTGGGATCACCGACAGAATTTTCACACCGCCGCCTGATTTTGCCGCGCGCATGGCGGCAAAGCGCATGGCGTTCAAACATTCACGGCTGTCATCCAGCACGACCAGAAATTTACGCATAACGCTCTCCTCTGGTGGCAGTTTCGGCGATTAGGGGACGTTTGGCAAGCGTTAACGCAGCATCCCAATGATGTCATAAGTTTGCTGTAAAATCGGCGAGGCAATGGCGCGGGCGCGCGCGGCGCCGTCACGCAAAATTGCATCGATTTCATCGCTGTGCTGCATCAGGCGGGCCATTTCTGTGGAAATAGGGGCCAGATGATCGACGGCCAAATCCACCAAAGCCGGTTTAAAGGCCGAAAACTGTTGTCCGCCATGCTGATCCAAAACCGCCTGCGGGCTGATCCCAGCCAACGCGGCATAAATATTGACCAAATTGCGCGCCTCGGGGCGATCCTTCAGCCCGTCCAATTCGGACGGCAACGCCTCGGGGTCGGTTTTGGCCTTGCGGATTTTCTTGGCGATCGTGTCGGCATCATCGGTCATGTTGATGCGGCTGGCATCAGATGGGTCGGATTTCGACATTTTCTTGGATCCGTCACGCAGGCTCATCACCCGTGTGGCGGCGCCTTCGATGACGGGTTCGGACATGGGAAAGAAATCAACGCCGTAATCATGGTTGAATTTCGCAGCGATGTCGCGGGTCAGCTCTACATGCTGTTTTTGATCCTCGCCCACTGGCACATGGGTCGCGTGATACAGCAGAATATCCGCCGCCATCAATGACGGATAAGCATAAAGCCCAAGCGAGGCTTTTTCGGCATTTTTCCCTGCTTTATCCTTGAATTGCGTCATGCGGTTCATCCAGCCAAGGCGGGCAATACAGTTAAACACCCAACCCAGTTGCGCATGTTCTGGCACCTGTGATTGGTTGAACAGTATGGATTTTTTCGGATCCAGACCGGCGGCCAAATACCCCGCCGCCAATTCACGCGTCTGGTGGCGCAGCGCGGCTGGGTCCTGCCAGACGGTGATCGCGTGCAAATCCACCATGCAGTAAATTGTTTCAATCCCGCCCTCTTGCATATCGACAAAGCGGCGGATCGCGCCCAGATAATTGCCCAAGGTCAGGCCGCCTGATGGTTGAATGCCCGAAAAGACGCGCTGTTTGAATTTGCTGTTTGTTGCTTCGGTGGTCATGTTTGATCCCACTCATGTCTGGAAATTTCTTTGCAAAGCGCTTACCCATGTCCGTGTAAATATGTCAAGCAAGGGCCCCATAAAATGGATCAACAGCCGCAACGCCCCGCAATGGTGAATCCATTGCCGCCGGTTATCGTCGCATTGTTCTTTATGATCATCGGGATCGAGGCCGCATTCACATTGGGCGCGCGCGGTATCTTTGGGACAGGCGCGCCGCTGGGATGGCGATTGGCGGCGATTGAAGGGTATGGTGTAAACAGCCCGTTGGTGCAGATGATGTTGGATAATGGTCAATACCCAGTTCAACATTTGATGCGGTTTGTGGGCTATTTATTTGTTCACGGCGCGCTCAGCCAAGCGATTTTTGCCGCCGTGATGGTTCTGGCGATCGGTAAAATCGTGGGCGAGGTGTTTTCGGGTCTGTTCACCCTGATGATCTTCATCATCCCCGGTGTCATCGGGGCCTTTGCCTATGGCGCCATCGGCGATGCGCCACAAATCCTGATCGGCGCTTTTCCTGGGGTTTCTGGATTGATCGGTGGGTTTACCTATCTTTTGGAGATAAAGCCCCATGCTCTAATTTATCGAGGGAGTCGCCTAAAAGCACTTCGGGGGTCAGTGTTTCCGGAGGCCTCTGAAGGGTGTCGTAGGTGTGGACCGATAGCGATCCAAGTTCTGCGGCTAATACCTCA
>JALQTR010000088.1 GCA_023260835.1 Paracoccaceae bacterium | reverse complement strand
CCGGATTTGCCGCCTGCTGATCAGGCGTTTGATCAGGATAGGCCCGCAGCTGCTGGTGATATTCATCCATCGCCCGCGGGATTACATCAAAATGCATCCGTTTGGCCGTTTTGGGCTTTTGATACATGAAATACGCCAGACTTTCGGTCGAGGCATAGGTCAACCATTCATCAATCGACAGCCCGTTGCCCTTGGATTTCGAGATCTTCTCGCCATCGGCATCCAAGAACAGCTCATACGTGAAATGTTCCGGTTTTTTGCCGCCCAAAATTTCGCAGATCCGGTCATAGATTGGCGTGTTGGTGGAATGATCCTTGCCATACATTTCAAAGTCCACATCCAACGCGGCCCAACGGGCGCCAAAATCTGGCTTCCATTGCAGTTTCACATTGCCGCCTGTCACAGGCAGGGTCCATTCACGGCCTGTTTCATCATCAAAGGTGATGGTGCCTTCGGCGGCGTTCACCTCTTTCATTGGAACATATAAAACGCGGCCCGTTTCGGGGTGAATGGGCAGGAAGATGGAATAGGTCTGGCGCCGCTCTTCACGCAGGGATTTCAGCATCACCGCCATGATGTCATCATACCGTTCAGCCGCGCGGCGCAAAATCGTATCGAACTGACCGGTGTTGTAAAATTCTGTGGCCGAATAAAATTCATACTCAAACCCAAACGTGTCCAAAAACCGGCGCAGCATGGCGTTGTTGTGATCACCAAAGCTGTTAAATTTTTCGAACGGATCGGGAACCGATGTCAGCGGTTTTTGCAGGTGTTCGGCCAGTTTATCGGGGTTTGGCACATTGTCCGGCACTTTGCGCATCCCATCGAGATCGTCTGAAAAACAGATCAAACGGGTTGGAATATCGGATATCACCTGAAATGCGGCACGGATCATGCTGGTGCGCGCGACCTCGCCAAAGGTGCCAATATGCGGCAGACCGGACGGGCCATAGCCCGTTTCAAACAGAACATAGCCCTTTTCAGGCGGGGCCTTTTCATAACGTTTGACCAATTTGCGCGCTTCTTCAAAGGGCCAGGCTTTGGAATTTAGGGCGGCATCGCGAAAGGCGTTCATTGCAAGGGTCTTTCCGTTATGGGTTCAAGATTGCGCTTCTCTATTGCGCCGGGGCGGCAAGGTCAATAATCTGCATCTGTACCGCCGATATAAAGGATCTGCACATGCGCGAAGCCCTGCACCCGCTCAGCCCCCAAGATTGCCTTGTGGCGATGATGATTGCTGTGTCCTTCTCGGACGAGGAAATTCGCACATCCGAATTGGTGAAAATCGAATTGGCGGTGAATAACCTGCCGGTTTTTGCCGCCTATGATGTGGACCGCATGCGGATTGTGGCGAACACCGTGTTTGACCTGTTCGAACAAGAAGAGGGGCTGGATGCCCTATTTGGCCTGATCCGCGAAAACCTGCCCGAAACCCTGTTCGAAACCGCCTATGCGCTGGCCTGTGATGTGGCCGCATCCGATGGATCCTTGACCGAGGCCGAGCTGCGGATCCTAGAGGAAATGCGCTATGAGCTGAACATCGACCGCCTGCACGCCGCAGCCATCGAACGTGGCGCGCGGGCGCGGCATATGCCAGCCCCGAATTAATCAGGCGTGATCAACCGTAAAGCTGCGCCGCGCGCGTTTCAAACGCGCGAACGATGCGCTGCATGGCCTCGTTAAAAACCACACCAATTATCTTCTGTAAGATCGCGTTTTTAAACTCAAAATCCACAAAAAACTGCACATTGCACCCACCCGGGGCTGGGTCAAACGACCATGTGGAATGCAGGAATTTGAACGGCCCATCCAGATATTCGGTCTGAATTTTGCGCTGATCTGGCAACAGCGTCACACGGCTGCCGAACCGTTCGCGGAACACTTTGAAACTGATGACCAAATCCGCCTCTAATATACGCCCGCCATCCACGGGGGTATCGCTGCGAATGCGCGCGGCGGCGCACCACGGCAGAAACTGCGGATAGGCGGCAACATCGGCCACCAAATCAAACATCTGATCTGCCGTGTAGGGCAGGAATTTTTGGTCTTCGTGACGTGGCATGGCTCTGGCCCCGTTTATCTGCTCTTGCGGCACAGACATGCCATAGGGGGGCAGCCAAATGCAAGGCGCCCCTTGCACAAGCGCGCGCAGGCTGGCACCAAGGGGATGTGCAATCAAAGGACACTTCCATGACGACCCCTGCCTATACCATCCATGAAATGATTTCGGCCAAATCCATCGCCGCGCGGATCGAAGAATTGGCCCGCGAGATTCAGGCCGAATTTGCCGACACGCGGAAATTGGTGGTTGTGGGATTGCTGCGCGGATCGTTTATTTTCATCGCCGATCTGGTGCGCGAGCTGGACCTGCCGGTTGAGGTGGATTTTCTTGAGGCATCCTCCTACGGCAATGCAATGGAAAGCAGCCGCGAGGTGCGGATCCTAAAGG
This sequence comes from Paracoccaceae bacterium, assembly GCA_023260835.1. GTDB lineage: Bacteria > Pseudomonadota > Alphaproteobacteria > Rhodobacterales > Rhodobacteraceae > JALQTR01. Next base: position 2,912 of record JALQTR010000088.1, on the reverse strand, counting down.
ATCTGCGCGCCCCGATCGAGGGCCGCGATGTGCTGGTTGTCGAAGACATCGTCGACACGGGCCATACGCTGACCCATGTCATGGGCCTGCTGCGCGCGCGCGATCCCGCGCGGCTGCGATCCATTGCCCTGCTGGACAAACCATCGCGCCGCGAGGCGCCGATCAAGGCCGATTGGATTGGCTTTGACATCCCCGATGAATTCGTTGTGGGCTATGGCATTGATTACGCACAAAGAAACCGCAACCTGCCCTTCATTGGTCGGGTTGAATTGCTGTAATTCAGGCGCCCAGCTTTTCCAGACGCGCCGCGCGCAGGCGGGCAAAATCATCCCCCGCGTGATAGGATGACCGCGTCAGCGGTGTTGCCGACACCATCAAGAACCCTTTGCCGAAGGCCGCCTTTTCATAGGATGCGAACTCTTCGGGCGTGACAAACCGATCCACAGCATGATGTTTTGGCGTGGGCTGCAAATACTGCCCAATGGTCAGGAAATCGATATCCGCGGCGCGCATATCATCCATGACCTGCAAAACCGCATTGCGGTCCTCGCCCAGCCCCACCATGATGCCTGATTTGGTGAAAATGCTGGGATCGCGTTCTTTCACCCGCTGCAGCAGCCGCAGCGAATGGAAATAGCGCGCACCGGGGCGCACCTGTGGATAAAGCCCAGGAACGGTTTCCAAATTGTGGTTGAACACATCGGGTTTGGCATCCACCACCACCTCCAATGCCTCGGGCGCGCAGCGCAGGAAATCGGGGGTTAAGATTTCAATCGTTGTGCCGGGGCTGCGGTGACGCACGGCGCGGATGGTTTGGGCAAAATGTTCGGCCCCGCCATCGTCCAGATCATCGCGGTCCACCGATGTAATCACCACATGCGACAGGCCCAGCTTTGACACCGCATCCGCCACGCGGCCCGGTTCAAACGCGTCCAGCGCATCCGGGCGCCCCGTGGCGATGTTGCAAAAACTGCACCCTCGGGTGCAAATTTCACCCATGATCATCATGGTGGCGTGGCCTTGGCTCCAGCATTCGCCGACATTGGGGCAGCCAGCCTCTTCGCAGACGGTAACCAGCTTATTATCGCGCATGATACGGCGGGTTTCGTGATAGGCCTCGCCCGTGGGGGCTTTGACACGGATCCAATCAGGCTTGCGCGGCTGCGCATTATCGGGCCGGTGCGCCTTTTCAGGATGCCGCTGATTGGGAAGTTTAAGATCGCGCATGGAACCCGCCCCTTGGTTAAGTCATCACGCCCTACATCATAACAGGAATTTCTGCCTTGCCCAGCCCTTTGCCAGATGACAGGGTTGCAGTGGATGCAATCCGCCATTGCCAGATGAACATCACGCCCCCATATTACCGCCATGTTATTACGCCTTGCCCCGATCATTTTGGCCATCCTTTATGGCCTGCTTATGTGGAAGTTTTCCACATGGCGGCTGCGCAAAGAAATGGATGCGCGGTCGGAATTGTTGGAAGATCCTGCATTGCACCCCACATTGGATCGGTTGGCCCAGGCGCTGGATCTGCCAAAGATTGACCTGCACCTTTATAAAATCGATCCGGTGAATGGTCTGGCCGCCCCCGATGGGCGTATCTATGTCACACGTGGGCTGTATGATCGGGTCAAATCTGGGTTTTTCACCTATGATGAACTGGCATCGGTTGTGGCACATGAATTGGGGCATGTGGCCCTGGGCCACGCACGCCGGCGGCTGATTGATTTTTCCGGCCAAAACGCCCTGCGGACGGTGCTGATGATCGCCTTGGGGCGGCTTTTGCCGTTTGGCATTGGGGCTTGGGTGGCCAATATGGCCACATCGCTTTTGGCCGCGCGCCTATCACGGCGGGACGAATTTGAAGCCGACAGTTATGCCAGCGCGCTGCTGATCAAATCCGGCATTGGAACACAGGGACAAAAAACTCTGTTTCAAAAACTGGACCAAATGAGCACCGGCATGGGCCGCCCCCCCGCCTGGCTGCAAAGCCATCCCAGCAGCGCCGAGCGTATCAAAGCAATTGAGTCCAATGAACGCGCCTGGGGCCTTGGTCAGAAAGTGTGAACCCCAATTACTATACCTATTGATATAATGTATACTTAAGATAGTAGGCGATCATCACAAAATTTTTCTTGTGTGATTCGCATCTAAAAGGTTTACCTTCATGAAATTAAATTCGCTTATCGCTGTCATCAGCGTGATTGGCATTGCCACCCCTGCCTTGGCCGCAGGACATGCCGTATTGGCCCCATCGGGCAAATTGGGGGCCTATGTCGCCCGTGATGGGTCAACCACAGCGCGCGCAGCAATCGGATCGGTCACCGCTCCGCTGGGCCAGCAATTTGGCGCGCAATTCGATGGGCAACTGGGCCGCGTTGAAGGCGCCACCTTTAAAACCGCGGGTGGACAGCTGTTTTGGCGTGATCCCGAAACCGCAATGGTCGGTTTGACGGCAGAAAAAACAGTCACCGATGGGCCGAATGCGACCGGTTATGGTGCCACCGCAGCCCTTTATCTGAACAACACAACCCTGACCGCTTGGGCTGGTCAGCTCAAAGCAGATGGCGTGCGTGAAAATTATTACACCCTCTCTGCCGGCTATTACACCAGTGATCAAACCGAGCTGCGGGCGTCTTATACGAAAAGTGGGGATTACAAAGCCTATGGCGCAACGGTGGAACATCAGCTGCACAGCAACGCAATCGGATTTGCGCAGCTGGGTCGAAGTGATGGTCAAAACGTCATTGCTGCAGGCATCGAGATCACATTCGGGGCCGCCAGCGGGGCCAGCCTGAAAACACAGCACCGGCAGTATTCGGTGCGCAATTATTACACCGGACTTTAAGGGCGCAGTCGTTACGCCCCCAAATTAAAATGGTCCGCGCGGCCAACGCGCGGGCCATTTGTGA
>JALQTR010000007.1 GCA_023260835.1 Paracoccaceae bacterium | reverse complement strand
GATGCGGCAATCCCGCCCTGCGCCGCAACAGTGTGCGAGCGGGTTGGGAACACTTTGGTCACGCAAGCGGTGCGCAGCCCCTGTTCGGCCATCCCCAATGTGGCACGCAGCCCGGCGCCACCGGCACCCACCACCACCACGTCATAATCATGTGTTTCGTATGTATATGCAGCCATGTCCTCAGGCTCCGATCATTGTAGGGCAAGTTTAGCAACGGCGAAAACGCCTGTTGCGGCGGCGGCGTAGGATAGGCAGGTCATCGCGATGATCCAGAATTTCTGCGCATAACCATGCACATAATCCTCGATCAGGACCTGAACGCCGTCTTTGAAATGCTTAAAGCCCACGATCAATGTCAACGCGGTGACGATCGCGGGGAATGGGTGGCTGAAATAGGCCTGAACCTGCGCATAGGGTTTGCCGATCATGGGGCCAAAGGTGAACACAAACAGCGGCACCAAGACCAGCAGCGCCATCGAGCTGACCTTCATGGCCCAAAAATGATGAACGCCCGATTTGGCTGACCCCATGCCCTTGGCACGTTTGTAATCTGTCAAATACCGCATCTTACAATCCTTGCATTATCAGGACGGTTGCAATGGTCAGGATCACCGATCCTATGACCACAGCCCAGCCCAGTTTCGTTGCTGTTGGGATGTCCAGGCCCACGGCCTCTTCCCAGATCAGGTGGCGAATGCCTGCCAGCGTGTGATACCACAGCGCCCAAACCGATCCGGTTAGGATCAGATCGCCAACCCAGCAGGTCAGGATGCTGTCGGCCAGGGCGAAATATTCGGCGCTGGTTGCGGCCGCCAGCAGCCACCAAACCACCAGCAGGGCGCCCAGCAGCAGCGCATTACCGGTGATCCGCGTCAGGATCGATGTGATCGATGTCAACTGCGGCCGGTATATCGACAGATGAGGCGAAAGCGGGCGATTGCCCCGGTTCACGTCAGCCATGGTACTATCCTTTTTGTTACTTGCTGACTGTGATAACAAAATTTTCGCCAATGTCACCATCGACCTGCCGTCATTGGCTGTATTTTGGTCGAATCTGGCCGAAAAGCGAATTTTGTGATCACTAGAATTATAACTGTGATCACATTTTTGCGCTTGCGGGCCAAAGCGCTCTATCGAAAGCGATAGGTTAATTTAGCGGCCATAATGGGTCTGTCTTCGGGCAGGCGGCTTTGAAAGCCGATGCTGGCCGTCCATTTATCTGACAGAGTTTTGATCACATCCGTGCCGTAGCTGTAGGGCCCAGTGGGGCGGATCAGTTTTGCGTAATTGCTGATCGCCCAGCCGTTTGGGAAATTCTGCCAAGTACCGGTGTAAATTCCGGTGGTGCCATCATCAGACCGGCTGATCTTTGATGTCCCCCACATCAACCCACGAATATCGCCGCCCAGCTGCAAAAACCCTTCATGCGTGGCATAGGCGAATGGAATGGTGCGGTATTGCGCCACGCCAGCCTGAAAATGCACCGGCCCCCAGATCCATTTGGTGCTGGCATCCAGTGTGATTTCCGTATGCCGCCCATCAGCCAAATCAATCGGCGACAAACGCGCGCGCAGCGTCAACCGTTGATGCGGGCTGATCCCACCCCATAGCTGCGCCACAGGCGTCCCATCGGATTTACTGACCCCATCCGACAGGTAATCCGATAAAACATCTACCCCGACCGTGGCATTCCAGCGATCCCACAAGGCGCCATCTTGGGCGCGGGTGGATGCGGGAAGGCCGAAAGATAAGAGAAAAATAAGAAAATACCGAAACATTTAAAGGGCCTTATTTGGCGATCACAAAGCGGCTGCGCGCGCGTTAAAGTTGATTTTTTAAATATATACTATAAAAAGTTGATGAGATAGAGATTAAAATTATTACACTCAACCCCAATGCGGTTTGAAAACATAAAGCGGCACGCATTGCGCACCGCTTTATATGTGACTTAGACTTTTGGTCCCCTTACATCGGCACAAGCGCCCAGTAATCCAGATCTAGCAGGACCTCGGGTCGGTATTTGCCGTCTTCGCCGCGCAGGGCGAAGGGGGCGCCGCCTTTGGTCGCGACCAGGCGCAGGCGCAGCGCGCCGACGCCGGGGGCGGGGGTTTCGGCTTTGTCCAGAACCTCGGTCCAGGCCTTGATCGTGTCGCCCGAAAAACAGGGGTTGGCATGGGCGCCGGCGTTCAGGGCCACAATCATCTGCGCATTTGCCAGCCCGTTAAACGACAGCGCGCGGGCCATGGAAATCACATGGCCGCCGTAAATCAGCCGCTGGCCATCGGGGCGGAAGGTGGCATCAAAATGCACTTTGGCGGTGTTTTGCCACAGGCGGGTGGCCATCATATGCTCGGCCTCTTCAATCGTCACGCCATCGACATGGTCGATCTGTTCGCCGATGTCATAATCGCCCCAGCGGTGCGGCTCGCCCGCGGCGGCAAAATCATAGGATGTGAAATCCAGCCCTTCAGGGATCACCAGATCCGTCGCGGCAACCGATTTTGCCAAATCTGGCACAACGGGGGTGGGCGCTGGCGCATCTGCGTCGCGTTTGCGCACCATGACCCAGCGGGTGTATTCCATCACCTTTTGCCCGCGCTGATTGGTGCCGGTGGTACGTACATAGACCACACCGGTTTTGCCGTTGGAATTTTCCTTTACCCCGATGACTTCGGACGCCGATGACAGCGTGTCGCCGGGATAGACAGGCGCCAGCCAGCGCCCTTCGGCATAGCCCAGATTGGCCACCGCATTCAGCGACACATCCGGCACCGTTTTCCCAAACACCACATGAAACGCGGCCAGATCATCCAGCGGGCTTTGCGGCAGGCCGCTGGCACGGGCGAATTCATCGGATGAATAAAGCGCATGCCGCATCGGATAAAGCGCATGATAAAGCGCGCGTTCACCCGCCCCCACTGTGCGTGGCACGGCGTGCTGGATCACTTGGCCCACTGCGTAATCTTCGAAAAACCGTCCTGGGTTTGTTTTGGCCATGTTATTGCGCTCCTAATTTCATGTCGGGGGTGTAGGGGGTGTCCACCTCTTTGGTGACGGCCTGGGCGCAGCGCATAACGCCGCGGGCGGCGTCGAAACTGATGCACGGATCGCCGTGCAATACCCAGCCTTTGGCCAAGGCATCGGTGATTTTATGGCAAAAGGCGGATGTGTCGTCTTCGGTCAGCAGGCGGTACAGCGTGGTCATAATTATGCCCCCTGCGCAGCGATGGCATCGGCCAGCGCCAGAATTTTGCGTGCGGTTTCGACATGCAGGTTTTCAACGATCTTGCCGTCAACCACGGCGACGCCTTGACCGCTGGCCTCGACCTCGGCGAAGGCGGCGATTTGGCGGCGGGCCAGATCAATTTCGGCCTCGGATGGGGCGAAGGCGGTGTTGGTGATATCCACCTGCGCGGGGTGGATCAGGGTTTTGCCGTCAAAGCCCAGATCGCGCCCCTGTTCGCATTCCGCGGCCAACCCGGCGTCATCTTTGAATTGGTTATAGACCCCATCGATTGCCACCACACCGTGGGCGCGGGCGGCCATCAGGATGGTCTGCAGGGCCATTTGCATGGGCAAGCGGTCGGGGCGGGTGCGGCAATTCAGTTCTTTGGCCAGATCATTGGTGCCGGCAACCATACCCTGCAGGCGCGGGTGGGCGGCGATGGCTTTGGCGTTGAAAATGCCCTCGGGTGTTTCCATCATGGCCCAAATGGGGGTGTCGGGGCCAATCAGGGCCGCCAGCGCGTCAATATCCGCGGGGCTGCCGACTTTGGGCAGCAAAATCGCGTCGCAATCCACGTCTTTCATCGCGCGGGCATCATCGGCGCCCCATTCGGTGTCCAGCCCATTGATGCGAATGATTTTGGCGCGCGCGCCATAGCCACCTGCGGCCAGCGCCGCGGCCAAGGTGCCACGAGCCTCGATCTTGGCATCAACGCTGACGGCATCTTCCAGATCAAAGATGATTGCATCCACTGGCAGGCTGCGCGCCTTGTCCAGCGCGCGGTCTTTGGACCCGGGGATGTACAGAACGGAACGATAGGGGCGGGGCATTTGGCTGGTCATCTTGGCTCCTTGGGTAATAATGTTGCGCAATACTTGGCTGGGTGCGACTAAAATTTCAAGGCCGTTTTTGCTGCGGCGCAGCACTCTTGCGTCGAGGGTCGCAAAGCGTTAGGGGTGTCGCCATCATTTAATCGAACCTAAGAGGTTAATTATGGCCAGACCAAAAATCGCCCTGATTGGTGCAGGACAAATCGGTGGCACGCTTGCCCATCTTGCTGCAATGAAAGAGTTGGGGGACGTTGTTCTTTTTGACATCGCAGAAGGCACACCAGAAGGCAAAGCGCTGGATATCGCCGAATCGGGCCCAT
>JALQTR010000018.1 GCA_023260835.1 Paracoccaceae bacterium | reverse complement strand
CACGTCGCGCCGCTGGGCAAAGGCGCGGGCGGTTTTGCGGATCTGTGCATCGTAATGGCCCAGTGACAGGAAATAGGCGGCGGTGCGCTGGATATGCCCCGGTGGGTGGCGCAGGACCGATGCGCGCAGGGCGCGGGCCTCGCGGATGAAGGGCTCGGGCCCGACCAGATATCCCAGCCGCAGCCCCGGAAACAGCGATTTGGAAAAGCTGCCCACGTAAATCACCCGCCCATCGGGATCCAGCGATTTCAGCGCGGGCGAGGGGCTGGATAAAAAGGACATTTCGAATTCGTAATCATCTTCGACGATCAGCGCATCCAGCGCGCGGGCGCGTTCCAGCAGTGCCTTGCGCCGTGCCAGCGGCATCGTGGCGGATGTGGGGCTGTGGTGGCTGGGGGTGCAGAAGATCACATCGGTTTGATCGGGCAGGGATTCGGGCGGCAGTCCCTCACCATCCACATCAATTTGCGCCACATGGCAACGCGATTGGCCCAGAATGTCGCGCATCGCGTGATAGCAGGGATTTTCCACCGCCGCCACGCGCCGCTGGGTCAGCAGAACCTGCGCCGCCAGCCACAGCGCGTTTTGCGCGCCCAGCGTGACCAGAATTTCCGATGGATGCGCAATGATCCCCCGCCGTGGCAGGCTGTGGCGCGCGATAAATTCGACCAGCTGCGGATCATCCTGATCGTAATAATCCGTGGTCATAGATGTGAAATCTTTTTGTCCAAGCGCGCGCAGGGCGCAAAGCCGCCAATTGGCATGATCAAACAGCGTGGGGTCGGTTTGGCCGTAAATGAACGGGTATTTATACCGCCCCCAATCTTGGGGTTTTTGCATTCGCGGGGTGGCGCTGAACCGCTGGCCGATGGCGCGGGTCCAATCCACCCCATCCAGCGTGGGGCGTGATTGCTGCGCCGGCAATGGTTCGGGCGCGTTTTCGGATACGAAATACCCCGACCGCCCCTTGGCCGCCAGATAATCATTCGCCACCAATTCGGTATAGGCCAGCGTTACGGTGATCCGGCTAACCTGCAAATGGTTGGCCAGTTTCCGGGTCGAGGGCAGCTTTTGCCCCCGCCGCAGCCGGCCTGACAGGATGCCTTCGGCAATCATCTGCTGGATCCGCGCCTGCAGGGTGCCTGTGCCGCCTTCGGCCAGAAAAAATGTGTCGACAGCGATGCTCATGCCTGCAGCCTATTCTGCTTCAGGGGGCTTTGCAATCTGGACTGACGTATTTTGGAAAAATATATCCAATGGGCGCCTGTATTTTGGGCGCCCATTAGGGTGTTTGGTGGGGATTAGGCCTCGTCCGGGCGTTTCAGCTCGAACACATGGTCGATCGTGCTGTAATTTTTGTATCCCAGCCGTGTCAGTGGGGTGAATTTGGTGACATCGAACAGGCCGTCGACGATGCAATCGTCCTGCATGTGGATGCCAATCACCTCGCCCATGATCAGGAAATTGTTTTCGCCGCGTTGGGGGATGATCTGGGTCATTTCACATTCCAGCGCCGCAGGGGCGGCGGCCACGCGGGCGCAGTTGATGACATCGCAGGCGGCTTTATCCAGACCCGCATGGGCAAATTCATCCACCTCACGCGGTAGGGTTTCGGAACTGGCGTTCATCGCGTTCATCAGCGCGTGCGAGACGATATTCACACAAAACACCCCAGTATCGCGGATGTTTTGCACCGTGTCCTTTGTGTCGCCTTGGTCGGGTTTGCGGCCGGTTGATGCAAACATCACCTGTGGCGGCACATAGGCGGTGGCGTTGAAGAAGCTGTAGGGCGCAAGGTTATCTTGCCCATCCTTGCTGCGGGTGGAAATCCAGCCGATTGGACGGGGGGACACGATGGAATTGAAGGGGTTATGCGGCAGGCCGTGGCCTTTTTTGGGTTCATAGAACATCTGTAATCTCCTGTTTGAACAGAACCTAGTGTCATGCTAGGGCGGTTTCCAGATACTATTTGCATCCCGGGGGGATTTCTTGCGTGTTCACATTGGCGCCAGAGACAAGCGATGATTGGTGGGAGGTCGAGGCGCTGTATGATTTGTGCTTTGCCCCGGGGCGGTCTGCCCTGTCATCCTATCGCCTGCGCGAAGATGTGGCGCCAGTGGCGGGCCTGTCCTATGTGGCGCGCGATGATTACGGGGTGATTGCGGGTGCCATACGGTATTGGCCGGTCTGTGTCGGTGGGGCCAAGGTGCTGTTGTTAGGGCCAGTTGCCGTTCACCCCACGTATCAGGGCGAAGGTCTGGGTGGATTATTGATCCGCGAAACGCTGGCGCGGGCGTCTGATTTGGGCTGGGCGCGGGTGCTGCTGGTGGGGGATGCCCCCTATTACAGCCGCTTTGGCTTTGTTAAAATCGATGGGGTGCATATGCCGCCCCCAACCAATCCCGATCGCATTTTGGCGCAGGCGCTGGCCCCCGATGCATGGAATGGCGTGGCTGGTGATGTTGTGCGGTTTCAAGACCCCTGTCCCAAGGTGGTATCAAAATAAATTAAACCATTGCTTTGACTTTGGTGCGAATCGTGCAACCTTTCTTGATGTAACCCCTTTACCCATGAAGGAGCGCCCGGGAATGAGCACCTATTTACCCCCCGAATTGCAGCAAGACCTGCGCGCGGCCCAATCGCAACAGCGTCAATCTAAGGCGCGGTTTCGGCTGGTTTGGGATGGCAAAGATCACAAAGTGACCCGCCTTTGGGAAACGGGCTTTGCGCTGGACGCGCAAGAGGCCCCCAAATTGCGCGGCCATATAGATATTTATGAAGGCCCCCGCCTGATCCTGCGCGGCCTGATTGTTGCGGCCAAGCAGGTCGGGGATGAGGTGTTTTTTGAATATAAACGGGTTTCAAACCGTCACGATGCGCCACCTGCAGATTTTGTGGCCTCGCGGGATGGCCCCGCGGGGCTGTTAACAGCGCAAGGCTAGCCCCCCCCCGCGCTGCGGCTCATTATTGCAGATCGGCGAAGGCTTTTTGCAAACGCGCGACCGCGTCCAGCACATTCGCGCGCTGTGTCCCCAGATTGAAACGCAGGAAATTATCTCCGCCGCGGCCAAAGCTGCTGCCATGGTTGGCGGCAATTTGTGCGCCGGATTGAACGCGGTCGATAAATTCCGATGCGGCCATGCCGGTGCCGGAAAAATCCACCCACGCCAGATAGGTCGCTTCCAGCGGCATGGATTGCAGTCCTGGAATGGCATTCACGCCCTCATCAAAAATGCGGGCATTCTCGGCGATATAGACCATTAATTCATCCACCCAAGCGGCGCCTTCGGTGCTGTAGGCCGCTTCGGCCATATGCAGACCAAAGGAATTGGGCGACAGACCAAGCGCCATCATCCGCGCCCCAAAGCGCGCGCGCAGATCGGCATCCGCAATAATCACATTGCCCGAATGGCTGCCGGCGATGTTGAAGGTTTTGGTGGTGGCGGTCATCATCACCAACCGATCCGTGATATCTGGGCAGGTGGTGGCCATGGGCAGATGCTGGTGGCCGGGCATGACCAGATCGTGGTGGATTTCATCCGACACAATAATCAGATCATGGCGAATGGCGAAATCGGCAATGGCGCGCAGCTCATCTGCTGTCCATACGCGGCCGCCGGGGTTATGCGGGGAACACAGGATCAGCAGTTTTTCATGGCCCTGCAATTGCGCATCCCATGCGGGGATGTCCAAGACATATTTGCCATTTTCCATGGCCAATGGGCATTCGACCAGATCGCGGTTTGATGCGCGCACCACCTTGGCAAAAGCGTGATAGACAGGCGACATCACAACCACCCCATCCCCCGGCGCGGTGAAGGCGTCCAAACACATGGCGGTGCCATTGACCAATCCATGGGTGGTGAAGATCCAATCGGGCTGCACATCCCAGCCATGGCGTGTCTTCATCCACCAGATAATGGCGGCGCGATAGCTTGCATCCTCGCCGTAATACCCAAAGACACCCAAATCGTTCATTTTGGACACCGCCGCGCGCACGCAATCGGGGGCTGTGAAATCCATATCGGCCACCCACATGGCCAGACCATTTTGCGCATCCACATTATACAGGGCAGACATGCTGTCCCATTTCACCGAATGGGTGCCGCGCCGATCAATGGGTGTGTCGAAATTTGCCATGGGGTGCTCCTGCTTCGCAAAGATATGCGCGAACACTGGCAAGATTGCGGCAAATGTGCAAGCCATGTTGCACAGGCGCGCGCGCTTGATTACATGGGGGCCATGATAAAACCGATTGTAATCCACCCCGACCCCCGTTTGAAGAAGCTCTGCGCCGATGTGCCGGATCTGAACGATGATTTGCGCGCGCTGGCGCGGGATATGGTTGACACCATGTATGATGCGCCGGGCATTGGGCTGGCCGCGCCACAAATCGGTGTGCTGTCGCGGCTGATCGTGATGGATTGCAATAAGGATGAGGATGCAGCCCCCGATCCCATCATCATGTTCAACCCGCAGATCCTGGCATCATCTGATGATCTGAACACCTATGAAGAGGGCTGCCTGTCCATCCCCGACCAATTCGCCCCCGTGACCCGCCCAGCCGAGGTGCGAGTGGGCTGGATTGATATGAACGGCAATCCGCAAGAGCGCGATTTTGACGGGCTTTGGGCCACATGTGTCCAGCACGAAGTAGATCATTTGAATGGTAAGCTGTTCATTGATTATCTTGGCCCGATGAAGCGGCAGATGATTACCCGCAAAATGCAAAAGTATAAACGCGAACAGGCCCGCGGATGACGGCGCGGCCCTGCTTGCCTTGGCCCGATGCGCGGCTGCGCCGCAAAGCGGACCCTGTGGATCAAATCACCGATGACGTGCGCGCCATTTGGCGCGATATGATCGACACCATGGAGGCCATGCCGGGCGTCGGTCTGGCCGCCGCGCAAATCGGCTGCCCCTTGGCGCTGGCCGTGGTGGACGCGTCCGAGGCGCGCGGGCAGGCCGTATGCATGGCAAATCCGCGTATTTTGCATGCTTCGGTCCAGCTGCGCAGCCATGACGAGGCCAGCCCAAACCTGCCCGGGATCAGCGCCACCATCAAACGCCCCCGCGCCGTGACGGTGGAATTTCTGGGCGACGATGGCCAGCTGCAAACGCGCGATTTTGTCGGGCTTTGGGCCACTTCGGTGCAACATCAGATCGATCATTTGGATGGCAAATTATTCATCCACCGGCTCAGCAAATTGAAACGCGATATGTTGCTGCGCCGCTATGATAAGCTGCGCGCGGGTGAAGGGGGCTGATTGATGCGGGTGATTTTCATGGGAACCCCGGATTTTCCGGTCGCCGCGTTGCAGGCGATTGTGGATGCGGGGCATCAGGTGGCCGCGGTCTTCACCCAGCCGCCCCGCCCAGCGGGTCGCGGCAAACAGCTGCGCCCCAGTCCGGTTCAGGCAAGGGCCGAAGCGCTGGGCCTGCCGGTGTTCAGCCCCACCAATTTACGTGATCCAGGCGTGCAGGATCAAATCCGGTCGTTGGATGCGGATGTGGCGGTTGTTGTGGCCTATGGGCTGCTATTGCCGCAGGATGTGCTGGATATCCCGCGGCTTGGGTGCTGGAATATCCATGCCTCGCTTCTGCCGCGTTGGCGCGGGGCGGCGCCCATTCATCGGGCCATTATGGCCGGGGATCTTGAGACAGGAGTTTGCATCATGCAGATGGAGGCCGGTTTGGACACAGGCCCCGTTCTGATGCGACACGCATTGCCCATCGCGGCAGGGGAAACCACAGGTCAGCTGCATGACCGACTGGCGGTGCTGGGCGCTGAATTGATCGTGCAGGCCTTGGCCGCAGCGGATGATTTGGCCCCAACACCCCAGCCCGAGCAGGGTGTTTGCTATGCTCATAAAATCGACAAATCCGAGGCGCAGGTAAACTGGGCCGATCCAGCGGATCAGATTGTGCATAAGATCCACGGGCTGTCGCCCTTTCCCGGCGCCTGGACGATGATGCAGGGCGAACGGGTGAAATTACATGGTGCCACGCTGGCAGATATACAGGTGCCATCCGGCACCGCCCCCGGTACAGCGTTGGATGATGGTCTGACCATCGCCTGTGGCAGCGGTGCGCTGCGCCTGCTGCGGCTGCAGCGCGCGGGAAAATCCGCGCAGGATGCAGCCAGTTTTCTGGCAGGGTTTGCGATGCCTAAAGGGGCGATTTGCGGTGAATAAGCGGGATTAGCCTTTAAACGGGGCCATGCCAGCGCGGGCCAGCTCATCCGCCCGTTCATTTTGCGGATGGCCTGCATGGCCTTTGACCCATTGCCAGGTCACATCATGTTTGGCCGCGGCCGCATCCAGATCCTGCCACAGTTCGGCATTTTTCACCGGCTTTTTGGCTGCGGTTTTCCAGCCGTTCTTTTTCCAGCCGTGGATCCATTTGGTCAGACCGTCCATGACGTAACTGCTGTCTGTGACCAGTGTGATCTTGCTGGGGCGGGTAAATGCGTTCAGCGCCGCAATCGCCGCTTGCAGTTCCATTTGGTTATTGGTGGTTTGGGGGGCGCCACCGCTGAGTTCACGTTCTTTGACAACCGCATCGCCCTGCATGGCTTGCAACACAACACCCCAGCCGCCGGGGCCGGGGTTGCCCGAGCAGGCCCCGTCTGTGTAGGCAAAATACTCCATCAAATTGCGCCGTGATTGCCAAAATACAGCGCGGCGCAGACAACCGCCGTCAGCGGCAGGCGCAATGCCAGCCACCAGCGCGGGGTAAGGCGAAGCCAAACATATGGCAGCTCAAGCGCCAAAAGCCCCAGAAACCCCCAAAACAGCGCGGATACGCCAGATGCACCAGCGGGCATGACAAAGAACACATAAAGCGCAGGCAAGGTGCTGGCGCCAAAGGCAAAACTGCGCAGGCGCGCAGGCGCATGGGTGGCAAACCCCCATAAAACACCGGACATAAAGCACAAAATCACAGTGCCATAGCCCAGCAAAATCGCCTGGGCGGATTGTCCAAACAGGGCTTTGGGCGCGTTCAGGCTGGCCGCGATTTGTGGCACGGGGGGCAGGCCCTGCGCCAAGGCCGCGGCCCACAGGAACGGCAGCAGCCCCGCCGCACCGAACAGGATGGCCGCGCGGGGGGGGATCATGCGGTTTCGCGCAAAATGCGCGGTGTTTTGAATTCCACATTTTCAGTGGCGGTTTCGACCGTTTCAACGGTCACATCAAATCGCGCGCGCAGCGCGTCGATGACCTCATTCACCAGCTCCTCGGGGGCGGACGCCCCGGCGCTGAGCCCAATCGATTGAAACCCAGCCAGCGCGTCCCAATTAATTTCGTCCGCACGTTGGACGAGCTGAGTGTATCGGCAGCCATGGCGCGCGGCCACTTCGACCAGACGGCGCGAATTGGATGAATTTGGCGCGCCGACCACCAATAATGCGTCGCATTTGGGGGCAATGGCTTTGACGGCCTCTTGGCGGTTGGTTGTGTCGTAACAAATGTCTTCTTTATGGGGCCCTTGTATGGCCGGAAAGCGATCCTGCAGCGCGGCGACGATCAGCGCGGTGTCGTCAATCGACAGGGTGGTTTGCGTGACATAGGCCAGTTTTTGCGGATCACGCACCTGCAATTGCGCCACATCTTCGGGCGTTTCGACCAGCAGAACCTCGCCCTGCGGCAGCTGCCCCATGGTGCCGATGGTTTCGGGGTGACCCGCGTGGCCCACCATGATGATTTGCAGCCCCGCATCCGAATGACGGGCCGTTTCGATATGCACCTTGCTGACCAGCGGGCAGGTGGCATCAACATAAATCATGTTGCGGCGGTCTGCCTCGGCTGGGACGGATTTTGGCACCCCATGGGCGGAAAAAATCACAGGGCGATCGGTGGGGCATTCATCCAATTCTTCGACAAAGACGGCGCCTTGTGCTCGCAGCGCGTCCACCACATATTTGTTATGCACGATTTCATGGCGCACATAGACCGGCGCGCCCCATTTTTGCAAAGACAGTTCAACGATTTTAATCGCGCGGTCCACGCCGGCGCAAAATCCACGCGGTGCGGCCAGATAGAGGGTCAGGGGGGGCAGGGCGGTCATGGGTTATTCGGCCTGATCTTGATCGCTGTCTTCTCGCGGCGGGCGGCCGATGACATCGCGCAGCTCGTCCAGTTCAATGAAATTATCGGCCTGACGGCGCAGTTCATCCGATATCATCGGCGGCTGCGTCCGAACGGTGGAGACGACCGACACCCGAACCCCCTGCCGCTGCAGGCTTTCGATCAGGCGGCGGTAGTCACCATCACCAGAAAACAGCACAATGTGATCCAGCTTTGGCGCCAATTCCATTGCATCGACGGTCAATTCAATGTCCATATTGCCCTTGATTTTGCGGCGGCCCTGGCTGTCGGTATATTCTTTGGCCGGTTTGGTGACCATGTTATATCCGTTGTAATTCAACCAATCGACCAGTGGGCGAATGGGGGAATAATCGTCGTTTTCCAGCAAGGATGTGTAGTAAAACGCCCGCAGCATTTTGCCGCGGCGCATGAATTCACTGCGCAACAGGCGATAATCAATATCAAACCCAAGAGCCTTTGAGGCGGCATACAGGTTGGATCCATCTATAAACAGGGCAATGCGTTCGTCTTTGTAAAA
>JALQTR010000003.1 GCA_023260835.1 Paracoccaceae bacterium | reverse complement strand
GTCTCGCCGAAATCCGCATGGGGCACGCCGATCACGGCGCTTTCCTGTACGCCCGGCTGTTCGTCCAGCACCAGTTCGATCTCCTTCGGGTAGATGTTGTAGCCGCCCGAGATGATCAGGTCCTTGTTGCGGCCGACAATGGTGACATAGCCATCGGCATCGACAAGGCCGAGGTCGCCGGTGATGAAGAACCCGTCGGCGCGCAGTTCGGCGGCGGTTTTCTCGGGCATCTGCCAATAGCCCTTGAACACGTTGGGACCGCGCACTTCGATCTGGCCAATCTCGCCCTGTGGTAATGCGGCGCCTGTGTCGGGATCGGTGATTTTCAGCTCGACCCCCGGTAATGCAAACCCAACTGTTCCTGCGCGGCGTTCGCCGTCATAGGGGTTGGATGTGTTCATATTGGTTTCGGTCATGCCATATCGTTCAAGGATACGGTGGCCCGTGCGGGTTTCAAATTCGACATGCGTTTCGGCCAGCAGCGGCGCAGACCCCGAAATGAACAGCCGCATATGGCCAGTTAATTCGCGGGTGAACCGATCATCCGACAACAGCCGCGTGTAAAACGTGGGAACGCCCATCATTGTCGTGGCCTTTGGCATGTTCTGCACCATGAAATCGGTGTCAAATTTTGGCATGAACACCATGGATCCACCGGACAAAAGCATCACGTTCGAGGCAACAAACAACCCATGCGTATGGAAGATCGGCAGCGCATGCAGCAGCACATCATCTGCCGTAAATTGCCAATGATCGACCAATGTTTGCGCATTGGACAGCAGGTTGTTTTGCGTCAGCATCGCGCCTTTGGATCGGCCTGTAGTGCCGGATGTATAGAGGAACGCGGCCAAATCATCCCCGCTGCGATCCACTGTGGGGAATGTGTCTGCCTGCTGAGCGGCAGCATCCATCAGACTGCCCTGCCCCGCGGCATCCAATGTGGCGGTTTGCGCGTTTAAATCCGCCGCAACGATGGCCAAATCATCGGCGCGTGATGGGTCACAGACGATCAAACGCGCCCCGCTGTTTTCAATAAAATAGGTCAGCTCATCCACTGTATAGGCTGTATTCAGCGGTAAAAACACCAACCCCGCCTGCACACAGGCCGCATAAAGCGCCAGCGCCTGTGGTGATTTTTCCACCTGAGCGGCCACGCGATCGCCAGCGGCCAACCCCATTTGCGTCATGGCATGGGCCATTTGGGCCGTCATGGATAAAAAGGCACGATGGGTGATCGTGTCGCCATTTAGCAGGTGCAAAAATGGGGTGTTTTGGCCCTGATGCGCGCCGAATAATGTATCATAAAGTGGATTGGCCATGTTCAAACCTTCTCATTCGGCAGCAGCGACCGCGCCGCATCCGCCAGGGTTTTTATGTCTTTGCTGGCAGCCAATGTGCCGGCTGTGAAATCTTCGTGGCGCTGCGCCACTTTGGACAGGTCATACAGGTAATTGACCATAACGCCGGCGGATTGCTGCTGTCCCTTGGCGGATGTATCCGCATCGGCGTGCAACTGAAAGACCTGCGCGCCATTGCCCAGATGAAACCGCGCCACGGGATCCAATGGGGCATCGCCGCGGCCCTTTTCGCGGATCAGATAATGGGCGGCAATGGCCTTTAGCTCGTCGCCGGTTCGATCGGTCAGATTAATCCCCTGCCCCTTGGCCCAGTGTCCTAGCCCGGGGATGGGTGACAGCGTGACAAATGTTTTCAGCCTCGGCAATTCCAGCGATAAATCCGCGGCCACCTGTTTAATCAAGGAATTGCCGAACGAAATGCTGGCCAGACCGGATTGGCAGTTGGAAATGGAATAAAACACCGCCGTATCGGCCTGATCTGCGGCCATTGGCGCGCGCGTTTCGGCTAGCAATCCCTGAACAGAGGATGGCACGCCGTGGGTCAGCGCAACCTCGACGAAGATCAGGGGTTCAGACGGCATTGCGGGATGGAAAAAGGCAAAACACCGTCGATCCGGCGGGGCCAAACGGCGGCGCAGATCATCCCAGCTGGTGATTTCATGCACGGCCTCATAGGCGATGATTTTTTCCAAAATATGCGCAGGCGTTTCCCAGCTGATCGGGCGCAGCACCAAAAAGCCACGGTTAAACCAGCTGGCAAACAAATGCCGAAAATCCATGTCCAGCGCCTGCGTCTGCGGATCTTTGCGGGCAAGGCGCAGCAAATCTGCCCGCATATTTACCAAGGCCCCAGTCGCCCCCGGCACAGCATTCAATCGGCGAATGAATTCCTGCCGTGGGGGTTCGGCCGCCGCAGCAAAGGCGCCATAGCTGGCTTTGCTGGGGGTGGCCTCATAATCGGCCAAAGCGGCGCGAACGGCTGCGGCATCAATATCCATCTGCGTTGCCAAGAATTTGAAAAATTCCAGCTTGGCCGCATCATCCAACGTATCAAACCGTTGCACAATGGCCTGCGACAAGGCACGAATGGTATGTTCGGCATCTGAGGCGATTAAATCGCGGGACAGATCCTCGATGGATCTGTTTTGCAGATCCATCGACAGACCATCTTTGCGAAACCGCCGTTCAAAAACGGTGGTCAGTAGGTCAGCAAGCAGGCTCATACCCCTGCCCCCATGACAGCCTCGGGCAGCCAAGTCGCTAGCCCCGGAAACAGGCACAGCAGGATAATCGCCAAAACCATGCAGGCGACATAGGGTAAGGACCCCGTCAGAATGGTCTTCAGCGGAATATCCGGCGCAATCCCGTTGATCACATACAGGTTCAGTCCCACAGGCGGCGAAATCAGCCCGATTTCCATGTTGATCGTCAGGACAACCGCAAACCAAATGGGATCAAACCCCGCGGTCGTGATGATGGGCAACAAAATCGGCGCGGCCATCAAAATCACCGCAACAGGCGGCAAGAAGAACCCCGCGATCAGTAAGAACACATTCACCGCGCCCATCAAAACCCAGCGGTTCACATCCAGGGTGCCGATCCATTCAGCGATGGATTGAGTGATAAACAGCGAGCTGAGCATATATGAAAACACCCCAGCCGCCGCGATGATGAACAGGATCATGACGGATTCTTTGGTGCTGTCGCGCAGAACGACCCACAGAGCGCGCGGGCTCCATAACCGGTAGATAATCATTGCGATCAAAAGACACAGCAGCGCCCCCACAGCCGCGGTTTCAGACGGGGTCGCAATGCCGCCATACATGGCATAAAGCACGCCCAAAATAATCGCCAAAAACGGCAAAACGCGGGGCAAGATTTCAAACCGTTCGGCCCAGGTATAACTGCCCGCGCCCAAACGCGCCCCATTGCCCGAGGCCCAGGTGGAATAAAGCGACCAGACCATGAACAGGCCAACCAACATCAGGCCCGGTATCACACCGGCCAAAAACAGCCGCCCGATCGATGTTTCCGTCGCAATCCCGTACACGATCATCGTCACAGATGGCGGGATCAAAATCCCCAATGTGCCGCCGGCCGCGATGGACCCAGCTGCCACCCCATCGGGATAGCCGCGTTTGCGCATCTCAGGAATGCCCATTTTGCCAATGGCTGCACAGGTCGCGGGGGATGATCCCGACATGGCCGCAAACAGCGCACAGGCGCCCAAATTGGACACAACCAACCCGCCGGGGATGCGGGTCAACCACCGTTCTAGCGCCTCATACAGATCGGCGCCGGCACGGGTGGATGCGATCGAAGCCCCCATAATGATAAACATCGGAATCGACAGCAGCGCAAAATTATCCAATTTCCCGAACAAGATTTCTGGCAGTAATTCCAACGACCGCGGGCCGTCAAAGATGATAAGGAACCCAGCCGCCACAATCAGCAGGCCCAGGGCCACGGACACACCGGAAAACAGAACCACAATGGTGGCAATGGCGACAATCGCGCCCAGCAAAAGCGGATCCATCAGTTATCCTCCAGTCCGAAAGGTTTATCCACGCCGATGATCACGGCGACTAAATCTGCGATCAGTTGCAGCAGCAGCAGCCCAAACCCAATCGGAATCGCCGCATAGGGGATCCACAGGCGCACCGCCCAGATCGTGTCTGACGTCCAGCCACGGCTGTAGGCGAAATGCCAGTAATCAAATCCGTAAAACACCATGATCGCCACAATCACGATGGACAAAATAGATGTCACCATCGCCATGGCATAGCGCGTGCGCCCCGTCAGGGCCAATGGGATCAAATCCACATTCACATGCCCGCGCAGCCGCTGCACATAGGGCAGCCCGATCAGCGTGGCGGCGATGACTAGATAAATCACCGCTTCGGTCTGCCAAACGGTGGATCCGTTGAACACATATCGAATAACAATCATCTGAACGGTGATGGCCACTGCGGCCACGATCATCGCGGCGGCAGTCCAGCCAGCAAGAGTCGAAATCGCCGCGACACTCCGCAAAAACGGATTGTGACCTGTATGCGATGGGACCGGATCAATATGACCAGTTGCCATGGCCTATTCCCCTAGAATGAAATTTCAAACAAAACGGCGCCCCGCATTTGGGGGCGCCGTAAGATCACAAGCGCGTCTTATTCAACCGCCAGCGCCATATCCAAGAGGGCCTGCCCATCGGGGACAGAGGCAACAAACTGTTTATACGAGGTCTGTTTCGCCAGCTCGCGCCATGCGTTGAAATCGGCTTCCGACATATTGGCGATTTCCACACCCGCGGATTTGAACACCTCAACCGATGCGGCATCCTCTTTCTTGGCTTCTTCTAAATAGAAGGCCTGCGCTTTGGCTGCGGCGGCGCGCAAGGCGGCCTGCTGTTCGGCGCTCAGGCTGTCGAATTTGGATTTGTTCATCAACAATGGCTGATACATGAACCACAGCGCCACATCCCCTGCGGGGGTATAGCAGGCCACCTGTTCATAAATGCGGTAGCTGACAAAGGATGATGACGATGTATTCGCCGCCTGCAAAACGCCGGTTTGCATGGCGTTGTAAATTTCAGACGATGCCATCGATGCAATCGATGCCCCTGCCCCAACCAGCATTTGTTCAAACGATTTGCCCGCAGCGCGGGTCTGCAGACCAGCAACATCTTCGGGTTTGGTGATACATTTGTCCTTGCCAACAAAGCCGCCGGCCAGATAGCCATGCACCAGCACCATCACATCATCCTGCGCCATCTTTTCTTCCAGCGCGGCCATAAAGGGCGATGCGGACAGGCGTGCGGCGTGATCGTGGTTTTTCACCAGACCCGGCATCAGCGTCAGGTTATAGGCCGGTTGCTGACCGCCGGCATAGGACAGCGGCAGAACCGTCATATCCAACTGCCCACGGCTGAGCGGTTTGTACTGCTCGCGCGGTTTAAACAGGGATTTGGACCCAAAGATTTTAATGTCCAGATCAACACCGGCGGCGGCAACTTCATCCGCGACGATCTGCGCGACTTTGTGACGAACGTCTTTGTTGGACCACTGATGCGACAGGCGCAGTTCTGTTGCGCTGGCGGTGGCAGCCGCCGCAGCAAATGCCAGCGTCGCCGCGGCCAGTTTCAAAGTTGATTTCATGATTTCCTCCCAAAAATCCGTCAACCGGATGCGTCCGGTGCGTAAAATACGCTAGGCGCAGATTGTATTTATGGTCAAGTGTTTTGTATACAAAAACGCAGGTCATGAATTTTTTGCTTGATCAAACTCTAAAAATTTGGACAGTCTTATCGCAAGACTGGGGATACGATATCGATGGAAAAACGCCGATCAGACCATATTGCCGATGCGCTGGAGGAAGCCATTTTCGATGGTGAAATGCCCGCTGGCGCCCGTTTGGATGAGGCCAGTTTGGCTGAAAAATTTGGCGTATCCAGAACCCCATTGCGCGAGGCATTACAACGGCTTGCGCGATCTGGTTTGATCGAACAAATCCCCCGCCGCGGGGCGTTTGTGCGCCAACCTGGGCCGGTTGAATTGATCGAAATGTTCGAGGTCATGGCCGAGCTAGAGGCCGTCTGCGGCCGTCTTGCCGCATCGCGAATTTCTGAATCGGCCTTGGCCGAATTGCAAACGGTCCATGATGCCTGCGCAAGAGCCGCTCAGGACGGGGACCCGAACGGATATTACAGCCAGAACGAACAGTTCCACCAAATCATCTATCGCGAATCAGGCAATGAATTTTTGCGCGCTGAAACGGCAGCTCTGCACCGCCGGCTTCAACCCTTTCGCCGTCAACAGCTGCGGCTGCGGGGGCGGATGGCGCAATCATTGGCCGAGCATCAGGCGATCATTGATGCGCTTGCGCAAGGCGCAGGGGACGTTGCCGCAACCAATTTGCGGGCGCATGTGGCGATACAGGGTGAAAAATTCCACAGCCTTGTGTCTGGATTGCGCGACGCCGCGCATGGCACAGGGACGCGCGATGCCGCGCATGGCACAGGGACGCGCGACGCCGCGCAATAACGGTTATCCCTGCGCCAATTGCTCTGTCAGATCGTAATAGCTGCGGGGAATATCCAACCCTTTTTCATCAGCCTGTGATCGCAGGGCAAACCGGCGTACCCCGGGGATGCGCGCGCCCTCTTGGGCTTCGATCGATTGCAGCAGGGCCTCGATCCGCTGAGCAAAGCGGCCTTCGTTATCCATGGGGCGGATGGCCAGCAGGAATTGCCCCACGCCGGGGGGCGGGCCGTCTGCGGCGAAAAAGGACGATGCTTCGGCGCTGGTGTTTGCGCCGGTGACAAGAGCCGACAGGACCTCGACCAGCAGGGCAAGCCCCGTTCCCTTTGGCCCGCCAATCGGCAACATGGACCCAGCCAGACCAGCCGCCGGATCGGTGGTGGCATTGCCATCTGCATCAATGGCCCAGCCTTCGGGGATGGATTGTCCGGTTTTTTGTGCATGCAGCAGCTTGCCGCGCGCCACAACCGACAGCGACATATCCAAAACCAACGGATCCGCCGCGGGGCGCGGCGCGGCAAAGGCAATGGGGTTTGTGCCAAAAATCGGCGTTTGCCCACCAAAGGGCGCAATGGCTTTGGGCGTGTTGGCCACCATGATTCCAATCAGGCCAGCGCGGGCGATCTTTTCCACCTGCACCGACAGCGATCCGCAATGGTGCGACCGCGTGATACCCATGGCGGCGATGCCATGGTCCTGCGCGCGGGCAATACCCATCGGGATCAGCGCATCCAACGCCGGATAGGCAAAACCGTTTTGCGCATCCATCAGCAGGCTGGCGCCGCGATCTTCGATTATGGTTGGAATGGCCGATCCGTTCACCTTGCCCGATTTCAGCTGCGCGACATAATCGGCGATGCGTGAAAACCCATGCCCCACCTGCCCTTCGGCTTCGGCGGTGACCAAAGCCGCAGCCACGCTGCGCGCGCGGGCCTGATCCAGCCCCGACGCGGTAAAGGCCGCAGCGACCAAATCCTGCGCCCGTTCCAAAGACAGATTTACCATTGTGTCAGACATAAGGACCCCCCCTGATTTTTTGAAATTCTTAAATCAATACACCAAAAAGAAAAGACCCGGGCGCGAACGCCCGGGCCCCGTAAAGCGTTACGTAAAATTACGCACTGCGATACAGTTTGGTCATCGAGAATTCGCGATGGCCCAAGGCCTCGGCCGCGGTGTTGCGGCCATTGGCGGTGCGGCGGATCATATCGATCAGTTCATCCCCAGCTTCGTCGATCGTCATCTCACGGCGCAGAATGCCCGACACGTCCACATCCACATGTTCAGACATGGTGCGCACGGTGCGTGGGTTTGCGGTGATTTTGATCACAGGCACGATTGGGTTGCCGACCACATTGCCCTGCCCCGTTGGGAAGGTGTGGATCACAGCACCGCCCGCGGCCATCAGCGTCACACATTCCGCCGCAGCAGAGGAGCTGTCCATGAAATACAAACCATTGCCGGAGTTTGGCATTTCAGCCGGTTCCAGAATGTCGATGTATTGCGATGTGCGGCCAATTTTTTCCAGATTGCCCAGGGCTTTTTCTTCGATGGTGGTCAGGCCGCCTTCGATGTTGCCTTTGGTAGGTTGGCTGTCGGACAGGTCATCGGTTTGGTGGGCAAAGATGACATCATCCTGATAGGCTTTCCACATTTTGTACCAACGCTCACCCACTTCTTCGTTGATGGCACGGGTTTTACAGATGTGTTCGGCCCCAGTGATTTCCGATGTTTCACCAAAGAAACCGGTGATCCCTTCGGGCAGCAGCTTGTCATACATATTGCCAACGGTTGGGCAGGACCCCAGACCGGTGGTTGTGTCGCTTTCGCCGCATTTGGTCGAGACCCACAGTTCCGAAATCGAGCATTCCTCGCGCTGAACTTCGGTCGCTTTATGCACGAAATCCTTGGCCGCCCAGCTGGCGCGGCGGATGGTTTCGAAATCACCGTTTTGTTCGATGGAAAATTCTGCAACTTCCTTGCCAGTTTTGCGGATGCCATCGGCGATGCGCTTGGTCCAGCCAGGTTCAATCCCGATCACAACAACCGAATGGACGTTGGGGTTAGACCCGGTGCCGATCATGGTGCGGAAATGCAATTCCAGATCTTCACCAAACTGCAGACGGCCATAGGCGTGTGGAATGGCCAGCGTGCCTTTGACGTTATTGGCAACGGCCTCACAGGCGGCGTTTGAAATGTCATCCACGGGCAGGATCAGCACGTGGTTGCGCACACCCACACGGCCATTTTCACGGCGGAAACCATGGAAAGTAATGTTGGAATATTTTGACATGGGGATATCCTTACCAGCGTTTGGTTTTGCAATTATGGGTGTGGACGTGTTCGCCTTGGCCAATATCGGCGATGATTTTACCGATATCTTCGCCGTATTTCATCGCTGTGTCCCCGGCTTTCAGGTCTTTCAGCGCAACCTTATGGCCGATGGGCACATCCGCTTTTGCGGTCAATGTGAATGTTGAATTGTCATGCGTAACGCAGACCAACATTTCTGTGCCAGCTGTCAGCCCTTCAACCACGACGACACCGACGTTATCGGCGTGTTCGTGCACCAACAGATGCGGGATTTGCGACATTTTAGTCTCCTTGGTTTGGTTTCAAAATAATCTTTGGACAGGCGGCGGTGCCGGATCGAATATCGGCAAAGGCCTCTGCCCCTTGCGCCAAATCGCGCGTTTCGGCCCAATCGAGCGGGCCAAGGCGGCCATCAAAAATGGCCTGCGCGGTTTGAACGAAGTCCTGACTTGTATAGGTGTATGTCCCTATAAAAGTTATTTCTTGTAATGTCATACGGCGAATATCTAATCCACCTTTATCGGACCCAAGGCCGATATGACCAATCACTCCGCCAGGGCGCACAGCGGCGGATGCGGTGGCGCGGGTAGCTTCAAAGCCAACACCATCGATCACCAGATCAAAATCCCCCTGCCCGTCTTTCAGACCGGCCACGGCTGTGACCCCGCAGCGGGTGTTCAGATAATCGCGGCGCATGTCATTGGGTTCGATGATCAACACATCCTGAACACCTTGGGCCTTCAGGCATAGCGCCGCGCCCAATCCAATTGCGCCGCCGCCCAAAACCAATGCGCGTGCCGATGCCGCGGGCGTGTCCAACGCGGACAGAACCAGCCGCACTGTGTGCCAACCGCAGGCGATGGGTTCCGCCAAGGCCGCCTTTTCCAGCGGCACATTGTCCGGCACAACAACCAGATTACGATCCGGCATGGCCACATATTGGGCAAATGCGCCTTCGCGCGGGGGCATGGAAATGATCTGCCGATCCGGGCACAGATTATCGCGGCCCGATGTGCAGGCCACACATTGCCCGCAGGTGACTAGCGGGTTGATGGTGACGCGCGTGCCCGCGCGTGGGCCGCCTTCGATCACGCCGGCGGCCTCATGCCCCAAAATCAGCGGGGCTGGGCGGCGGGTATCATGGCCCAAAAACGCGTGCATATCGGATCCGCAGATGCCAACGCTGTCGATGTGGATCAGATGCTCGCCCTGTGCGGGCACGGGCATGGGATACTCCATAACCGCCAGCTGGCATTCCCCTGTGTAAACAAGCGCCTTCATTTTGCTGTGAACCCCCCATCGACCATCAGCACCTGACCGGTGACATAACCGCCAGCGTCAGAACATAGGAAAAGAACCGGCCCGTCAATATCTTCCACCTCGCCATTGCGACCAATGCAGGTTGCGGCGGCATTGCGCGCAGCGCGGTCTGGATCGGCAAAGACGGGCGCGGTTAATTCTGTGCGGAAAAACCCCGGCCCAATGGCATTGGCGGTGATCCCATCCCCAGACCAGCTTTGCGCCATGGCGCGGGTCATTTGCGCCACCCCGCCCTTGGACGCGCCATAGGACAAACCGCCCGGAAAGGCGCGGTAGCTTTGCAAAGAGGCAAAGTTCAAAATCCGCCCCCACCCTTGGCTGCGCATCGCGGGCACCAGGGCCTGCGCCAGAAAAAATGGCGCAGCCAGGTTCAGGTTCATGGTGATGTCCCAGCCTTCGGCTGTGATCTCATCCGATTCTTCACGCGTGTTGATCCCTGCGGCATTGACCAGAATATCTGGGGCGCCAAAGGGCTGCGCCGCGGCGACAGCAATGTCCTTCAGCGCGCTGCGATCGGACAAATCCGCCGCCAGCGCGGCGGTGGCCCCGCCGGTTTCGGCTTGCCAATCCTTCAGCTGTTCAGCCCGCCGCGCGACCCCCACAACGGATGCGCCGGCCTGCGCCAGCACAGTGGCGGCGCGGCGGCCCAAACCGCCGCTGGCCCCCGTTACAAGCGCCACGCGGCCCTTGAGGGTGAAAAGATCGGCAGGGTTAGGCATCGGCGCTGAGGTCAAATTGTTCATCGGGGAAGTATTTATGCAAACGGATATCCGCCGTGCGGGCGTGCCCTTCCATCCCCTCAAGCCGTGAAATACGCGCGGTGGCTTCGGCAATGGGTTTCGCCCCATCGCGTGTGGCGCGCTGCCATGTGACGATCTTCATATATTTGTGCACTGACAACCCGCCGGTGTAGCTGGCGGCGCCGGATGTGGGCAGAACGTGGTTTGTCCCAGATGCTTTGTCACCAAAGGCCACGGTGGTTTCTTCGCCCAAGAACAGCGAGCCATAGCAGGTCAGACGCTTCAGCCACCAATCCAGATCATCGGCCTGAACCGTCAGGTGTTCGGGCGCATATTCATCTGATGTGGCGGCCATGTCTTCGCGGCTGTCGCACAGGATGACCTCGGCGTAATCGCGCCATGCGGCGCGGGCGTTGTCGCGGTTCACCTCTGGCAGGTCCTCGATCAATTCGGGAACGCGGGCCATGACGGCTTCGGCCAAGGGGCGATCATCGGTGACCAGCCACACGGGTGAATTATACCCATGTTCCGCCTGCCCGACCAAATCGGCCGCAACGATTTCTGCATCCGCGGTGCTGTCTGCCAAAATCAAGCTGTCGGTTGGGCCGGCGATCATATCGATCCCCACGCGGCCAAACAGGATGCGTTTTGCTTCGGCAACAAACTGGTTGCCGGGGCCGACCAGAATGTTGGCTTTGGGCAAGCCAAACAGACCAAAGGTCATGGCCGCAACGCCCTGCACGCCGCCCATCGCCATGATGGTGTCGGCGCCGCAGACATGCGCGGCATAGATAATCGCAGGTGCAATCCCCACACCGGGGCGCGGCGGTGAACAGGCCACAATGTGGTTACATCCGGCCACTTTGGCGGTGGTGACGGTCATGATCGCGCTGGCGATATGGCTGTAACGGCCGCCGGGGATGTAACAGCCTGCGCTGTTCACGGGGATTGATTTTTGCCCTGCGATCAGGCCGGGAATGACCTCGACCTCGATGTCTTTCAGCGTGGCCTTTTGTGCCTCGGCGAATTTTTTGACGTTCTGATGGGCGAATTGAATATCGGCCTTCAGGCGGTCAGGCACCAAGGCTGCGGCGGCGGCCACCTCGGCCTCGCTGAGGATGATGCTGCCTTCGTATTTGTCGAATTTCGCAGCATATTCCAGCGCCGCAGCATCGCCGCCGGCTTCGATGTCGTTCAGGATCCCCTGCACAATCTGCGTCACATCGGATGCATTCGTGGTCGAGGTTAGCGTGGCTTTTTTCAGATAGTCGCGTGGCATTTACATATCCTATTTATAAATGTCAGGAAGAAGCGTGGTGGACAGCTGCGGGATATAGGCGATCAACAAAACCACCAGCAGCATGAAGCCCACAAAAGGCACCGCGCGCGCAGCAATTTTCAGGATCGATTCCCCCGTCAGGCCGGACACCACAAACAGGTTCAGACCCAGTGGCGGTGTGATAAACCCCACCCCAAGCGAGGTAATCATCATCACACAGAACTGAATTTCATTCATCCCAATCTCATCCGCGAGAGGTTTAAGAATGGGGGCTAAGATAACGATATTAGGCGTTGTTTCCATCACACAGCCGGCAGCTATCAGGATCGCAATCATCAGCAGGATCAGCAAATAGGGGTTTTCCGTCAGTGATGTGACCGCATAAACAAACCCCTGCGGCACGCCCATGATGGCCAGCGCCTGCGCCAGTGGCAATGAAAAGGCGATGATCGGCAGGATCACCCCGTTCACCTTGGCCGAACTGACCAACATGGATGGGAAATCTGACAGTTTCAGCGTGCCCAGAATGAAGCCGATGATGATGGTAACAATCACCGCAGTGGCCCCAGCTTCGGTCGGGGTCAGCCGCCCCGAAAAGATACCATAGAAGATGATGCCCGGCACGATGAACGCATACCAGCCGTTGCGCAAGGCGCGGCCCAAATTGCCGGACCATTCGGCCCAAGTGATGGCGCCGCCACCTTCATAGGCGTAAATCCGGTTCATAACGATATTGGTGGCCAAAATGGACAGCAGGATCAAGACGCCAGGGATCAATGCCGCCTGAAACAGGGTGGATGCCGATATTCCCAGCACCAAACCGATGATAATATAGGCGATGGATGGCGGGATCAGTATCCCTGTGCAGGCCCCTGCCGCCACCAAGGCGCAGGCATAGGGGCGTGGATATCCGCTTTCGACCAAACGATCGATGGTCATTCGCCCCACAGCCGCGGCGCCCGCAGCATCTGACCCCGAAATCGCCGAAAACATCCCGCAGACCAACACGGTGGCCGATCCAAACCCGCCTTTGGCCCAGCAAGTCAGGGCCTCGGCCACGTCCAGAAATTTACGCGACAATCCGCTGCGCACCAGCACATCGCCGGTTAAGATGAACAGCGGCACCGCCGTCAGCGCAAAGGCGTCAATGCCAGCAAACAGGCTTTCCCCCACCAAACTGAGCGGCAAATCCCCCGACAGCATCAGCATCGAAATCGCCGCCACGCCAATCACCGCCCAAATTGGCACCGCCATGGCGCACAGGATTGCAAACAGGATAACAGGAATATAAAAATCCCAACCCAATTCGATGGTTTGCTGTTGCAGCGCATTCCACATCATCGCCCCATCCCCCCTTAATCAAACAGTTTATCGCCTTCATAAACGGGCGTGCCGTTACGAAGGTCGCGCAGATCGCGCACAAAGGATTGGAACAGGCGCAGGCACACAAGGGCAAACCCCACAGGCACCGCCATCAAAAACCAAACCATGGAAATTCGCAGACCGTGACTGACCGACCCAAATTTGGCCGAAACCATCACGGTTTCAAAAGAATAAATCAGCGCCACCAGCGCCACGGCAAACATGACCAGATCGCCAAAGATATAAAACGCCGCCTTCAGCCGCGGCCCAGCATAATGCAAGATCACATCAATGCGAATATGTGCGCGTTCGCGCACCGCCGATGCCGCCCCGATCCATGCCAGATAGATAAAGGCATAGCGCACGATCTCCTCCCCCCAGATCGAGGAATAGGCGAAAACCTCGCGCCGCAGAACCTCGACCGCCATGGTGGCGACCAGCATGGTATAGAACAGAAGCAGCGCCCAGCGTTCGGCGTTTTTGTTCAATATGCACAGCAAGTTCGACATAAGAACCCCATCGGTGCGCAAAAAAATCGCACCTTTAAGACATCAAATAAAGGGGGCCGAAGGTTTGCCTTCGGCCCCGATAAAATTATGCGTCGTGGACGTAGTAACGGCTTTGCGTATTTGCACCCTCTTCAAGGGCGGCAAATGTGTCCATAGATCCGGCCAGATCGACCTTGAATTTGTCCCATTCAGACCGCTGGTAGCCACCGGCGGCTTGCCACTGGGCCAGCTGATCATCTGACAGCGAATGGAATTCAACGCCGGATTTGCGCAGTTCAGACATGGCATAGGCGCGCGCAGCTGGCACTTTGGCCAGGTTCTGCTGCGAGCTGACCTCGCCTGCGAACATGATGCCCTCTTGCACGTCACCAGGCAGGCTGTTGAACCATTCCAGGTTCATCGAATAGACTTGGCTGTCAGGCACGGCCTGGGTGAAGGTCACATGGGACAGAATGTCCTTGAACCCGAACACATAAAGCGCGCCCACAGATGGATCCAGCGCATCAGCCACACCCTGTTTGATCGCCGATGGGGTTTCGCCCCATGCTACAGGTGTTGGGTTGGCGCCAACCATGCGGTAATACTGCTGCAACATGGCCGATCCGGGCACGCGGAATTTCACGCCCGACAGATCATCAGGGGTGATGACCGCATTGCCGCCTTTGCGAACAGCCACAACGCGTGGGTCGATCACAACATAGAACAGGGGTTTAAAGCCTGCGGCTTCGACCTTTGGATGTACGTTGTTTTTCCACGCGGCCGAATTCACCAGATTGGTGAAACGCTGGTTTGAGCCACAGAAATACGGCATGTTGATCAAATCAACCGCGCTGGCAAATGGCGCGAAGTTCGACAGCGAATGCTGCGCCGCCTGAATGGTGCCACCTTGCACCGCCTGCACCAAGGCGCCGCCTGCGCCCAGCTGACCACCCGGCGCCAGTTTCACGTACACTTTGCCGTTGGTTGCGTTTTGGATGTTTTCTTTCAGGTCCAGCTGCATGATCGGATAGCTGCGTGATGCCCCCAGAACATAGGCTGTGCCGATGGTCATAACGTGATCTGCGGCCTTTTCACGCTCGCGTTCTTCTGCGGCGGTTTGCGCGGCGGCTTCGGATGACCACAGCGTGCCAGCCGCCCCTGCGACCATGGCCGCGGTGAAGCTGCCGGTGCCGGCCAGTTTTAAAAAGTTCCGGCGAGTTGCCGAAACCATCGTATCTTCGCGTTTACCCATTCTTTCCTCCCAGTTTGATGGATTTGCGTTGTTATTCTTGGTGTTCGCGCGCGGATTTTTCGCGCTGCAATATGGCCACCACAAAGGCGAAAACCGCAGCCAGCAAAACAATCATTTCGGCGACATCCGACAGAAACACAGGCCAGCGCAGTGCGCCAAAAGCAACATTTGCAGTGAAGATGGCGAAGAGCACGCCAGAAATTGCAAGGGCCATAAAACCACCCCTCCCATGGGTAATTTTGTGATTCTGTGATCTATGTAAGCGATTACATCTTGCCATGCAAGCGCTTACATGGCTAGTATTCGTATATTCTTTCTGCCATAGGGCGAATGAAATAAAGGGAATGCCGCTTTGCCTGCTGCGAAACCATTGAAAAAACTGCCAACCTTGGCCGATGTGGCCAAACGCGCTGCCGTGTCCACGGCAACTGTGTCGCGCTGTTTGAATGAACCGCTGCGCGTGGAAGAGGCAACCCGCAGCCGCGTTTTAAAGGCGGTGCAGGATTTGGGCTATTCCCCCAATTTCGGCGCGCGGGCTTTGGCGGCCAAACGCACCAATACCGTGGGCGCCGTAATCCCCACGATGGATAATGCGATTTTCGCCCGCGCCTTGCAGGCCTTCGAGGAAGAGCTGAATGCGCGCGGTTTCACCTTGTTGGTGGCCAGTTCTTCCTATGACACCGCGCGCGAGGCCGAACAGCTGCGCACATTGGTGGCGCGCGGCGCAGATGCGCTGCTGCTGATCGGGTTTGATCGCGATGCCCAGATTTATGATTTTCTGGATGGTCGCGGCGTGCCCTATCTGACGGCTTGGGTGCATGATGAAACCGGCGCGCGGCCCTCGATTGGGTTCAACAACAAAGCCGCCGCACAGGATTTGGCGCAAGCGGTTCTGGCCTTGGGTCATCGGCAGTTGGCGTATATTTCCGCGCCCTGCGCCGATAATGACCGCGCCCGCGCCCGTGTGGATGGCACGCGCGCCGCGCTGTTGGATGCGGGGATTGATCCGGCCACCCTGCCCGTCATTGAAACGCCCTATTCGGTTGATAATGGCAAAGCGGCACTGAAGGCCCTGATGAAGGGGCCAACCCCACCAACAGCCGTTTTATGCGGCAATGATGTTTTGGCAGTCGGCGCTGTAAAGGCGGCCAAGGATTTGGGGTTGCGCGTGCCGCAGGATTTGTCGATCACCGGGTTTGACGATATTGAATTGGCCAATCTGTCGGAACCAGCATTGACCACAGTGCATGTTCCACACCGGCAAATGGGCCGCCGCGCGGCAGAGATTTTGGTGCAAATGATCACCGCAGATGAAAAGCCCAACCAGATCGACCCGTTAGAGACGTATATTGTAATGCGTGACACCTTGGCCGCGCCCAAGGGGTGATTTGGCAAGGCCCAAACCACCCCCAAGGCCCCCCATCAGGCTTTGGTGCGCGCCCCTGTGGGGTCATAGATTGGTTTCAGCGATGCGGTGGCGCCAAATCGCCGCCCCGCCACATCGATCTGCCAATCCGCGGCCAGTAAATCATCTGCGCCCATGCCGTTTGTTGGCACATACCCCATGCCAACCGCCCCGCCCAAGGCATGCCCATAAGCGCCCGAGCTGAGATAGCCAACAATCTGCCCATCGCGCAAAATCGGCTCGTTATGATAAACCAGCGGTTCTGGATCCTGCAGCAAGAACTGGACCATGCGTTTGTCCAGTCCGGCCTCGCGTTTGCGCAAAACCGCATCGCGGCCGATGTAATCCTCCTTGTCTTTGCCCAAGGCAAAGCCCAGACCGGCTTCCAGAATGTGATCTTCGCAGGTGATGTCATGGCCAAAATGCCGGAACGCCTTTTCGAT
>JALQTR010000137.1 GCA_023260835.1 Paracoccaceae bacterium | reverse complement strand
GTTCCCCCACCCCCTTGGCAGGCCCCGTAAAGGCGGGCATAAGATTGCCAAAGATATGGGGGCATCATGGTGCAAACATCTGCAAAAAATATTCTGTTTATTATGTTTGACCAGCTGCGGTGGGATTACCTCGGCTGTTATGGGCATAAAACGCTGAAAACACCGCATATTGATGCGCTGGCGCAAAAGGGCGTGCGGTTTACTCGTGCTTATATCCAATCGCCAATTTGCGGATCCTCACGCATGAGCACCTACACCGGCCGTTATGTCCATTCCCACGGGGCCAGCTGGAATGGGATCCCGCTGAAAGTCGGCGAGATGACCATGGGCGATCATCTGCGCGCCGCGGGCATGGGCTGCTATTTGGTTGGCAAAACCCATATGCGCGCAGATTGGGAGGGCATGGCCCGTTTGGGGCTGGAGCCCGACAGCATCATCGGTGCACGGGTCAGCGAATGCGGTTTTGATGTATTTGAACGCGATGATGGGATGCGCCCCGAAGGCCCCGATGGGTTTTATGATGATGGCGGTGCGCTGAAATACAATGATTGGCTGCGCGCCAAAGGGTATGAAAGCGATAACCCGTGGCATGATTTTGCAAATTCTGGCCTGGATGATGATGGGAATGTCCTGTCTGGGTGGTTTTTGAAACATTCATCCAAGGCGGCAAATATCGCCGAGGAAGACAGCGAAACCCCCTATCTGACCACGCGCGCGATGGAGTTTATCGAAGGGGCCACGGGGCCATGGTGCTGTCACCTCAGTTATATCAAACCGCATTGGCCCTATATTGTGCCTGAACCTTATGCCTCGGCCTTTGGTGCGGCGGATGTGCCACCCCCCAATCGCAGCGCGGCTGAACGCGACACCGATCACCCCATTTTCCGCGCCTTTATGCAGACCAAAGTGGGCGAGGCGTTTTCCCGCGAAGATGTGCGACAGGCGGTCATCCCTGCCTATATGGGGTTGATCAAACAGGCGGATGATCAGATGGGCCGGCTGTTTCAATGGCTGAAGGATACAGGGCGCGACCGCGATACGATGATCGTGCTGACATCCGATCATGGGGACTTTCTGGGTGATCACTGGATGGGGGAAAAGACATTTTTCCACGATGCCGCAACCAAGGTGCCGTTGATCATTTATGACCCCAGCCCCAATGCAGATGCCACCCGTGGAATGGTTTGTGATGCGCTGGTTGAATCCATCGATCTTGTTCCCACCTTTGTCGAGGCCGCAGGCAGCCCCCCCGCGCGGCATATCCTTGAGGGCGAAAGCCTGATGCCCATCTTGCATGGTCAGGCACAGGATACGGCGCGGGACTATGTGATTTGTGAATACGATTATTCCGCCACCCCAATTGCGCATTTGAACGATATATCGGTGCGCGATGCGGTGATGTTTATGGTGGCCAATAAAGATTGGAAACTGATCCATTTTGAAGGTGGGCACCGCCCCATGCTGTTTGATCTGCGCGATGATCCAGATGAACTGGTCGATTTGGGCGCGAACCGGGATCATGCGGATGTGATTTCGCAGATGTATGACCATCTGTTTGCTTGGGCGCGGCGCACGTCGCAGCGCACAACCCGCAGCGAAGAACAGCTGATCGAAATGCGCACCAAATCGCGTGGGCGTGGGGTAATGTTGGGGATTTATGACGAAAATGATGCCCCGCTGGAGCTGACGGTGAAATACCGCGGCCGAAAGGCACCTGATAAACGCCGTCCGCAGTCATAAACCAACTTGGCTGGTGTCTTCGCCTGATTCAGTTTATGATATCTTCAATTTACGGAACATTCGCCATGGCCCCAGTATTGAAAATCGCAATTGGCAGTTTGGTTATCGGGGCCGCTGTTTTTGGGCTAAAATTACTGGCTTGGGCGCTGACGGGATCGGTTGCTCTGTTATCGGATGCGCTGGAAAGCGTTGTGAATTTGGCAGCGGCTTTGGCGGCGTTGATTGCGATTCAGGTGGCGCGACAACCGGCGGATGACAACCACCCCTTTGGTCATCACAAGGCCGAATATTTCAGCGCTGTGCTGGAAGGGGTGTTGATTGTGATCGCCGCCTTCGTGATCCTGAACGAGGCCTGGGGCGCGCTGTTTACGCCGCGCGCGATGCAGGCGCCGCTGCTGGGGCTTCTGATAAATGGGGGCGCCAGCGTGATCAATGCCATCTGGGCCGCGGTTTTGTTGCGTCAGGGGGCGCGGCTGCGATCCCCGGCCTTGGTGGCGGATGGCAAGCATCTTTGGGCTGATGTGGTGACATCCGCGGGGGTGGCGGTTGGTGTTGGGTTGGCGCTGGTGACTGGGTGGTGGGTTTTGGACCCGATCATGGCGGCGCTGGTGGCGGTGAATATCCTGTGGTCAGGGCAAAAGCTGATCCGCGCCTCACTGAGCAGCTTAATGGATGAAGCCATCCCTGAAAGCGAATTGCAGGACATACGCGATATCATATCGGCCCAGGCCCAAGGTGCGGCCCAGGCGCATGATCTGCGCACGCGCCACGCGGGGCGCGCCACATTCGTTGAATTTCATCTGGTTGTGCCGGGACAGATGAGCGTCTTTGACGCCCATGAAATCTGCGACCGGATCGAGGCGGCAATCAAAGCCGCCATTTCGGATGCGCGCATCACCATTCATGTCGAACCCGAACATAAATCCAAATCCGATGGGATTATGGTGCTGGGATAGGGTCGGGCTTACATCGCAGGCGCAGGCTGCGTGGGGCCAAAGATGTCTTCGAAACTGGATTTCAGCGCCAGATCCAGATCCTGCATGGTGACGGGCAGCCCCATATCGACCAAACTGGTCACGCCATACTCTTGGATGCCGCAGGGCACGATCCCCTGAAAATGGCTTAAATCCGGATCGACATTGATGGAAATGCCGTGAAAGCTGACCCATTTGCGCAGACGAATGCCAATCGCGGCGATTTTATCTTCGGCCATACGCCCATCAGGCAGGCAGGGTTTTTCAGGCCGCTGTAGCCAAACCCCAACGCGGCCTTCGCGAATTTCCCCGCGCAGGGAAAACTGTGCAAGCGCATCAATGACCCAGGTTTCTAGCTGCTGAACAAAGGCGCGTACATCCCGCCCGCGGTTGCCCAAATCCAGCATGACATAGGCAATGCGCTGCCCCGGCCCGTGATAGGTATATTGCCCCCCGCGGCCAGCGTTGAAGACGGGAAAGCGATCGGGATCAATCAAATCCGCCGGATCGGCCGAGGTGCCAGCGGTATACAGCGGCGGGTGCTCCAGCAGCCAAATCGCTTCGGGCGCATGGCCCGCGGCAATGGCCTCGGCGCGGGCCTCCATCTTGCTCAGTGCCTCGGGGTAGGGGGTCAGCCCATCCGATATGATCCATTCGGGTCTCATCCGCGGGCGTGCATCACGCGGCCAATGGTGTTCATCAGCAGCTGTGCAGCCAAAATGGCTGTGATACCGCTGTGATCGTAATCGGGGGCCACTTCTACCAGGTCAATCCCAACAATCTGTCCGCGTTTGGCCAGCCCTGCGATCAGCTCAAGCACTTCATAATAGTGGAATCCGCCATGGCTGGGGGTGCCGGTGCCAGGTGCGATGGAGGGGTCAAAGGCGTCAATATCGATGGTCAGGTAATACCGCTGTCCCGCGGGGATGCGCGCCAGCATCCCGTCGACCCCCAAGGCGCGCATTTGGCGCACCGATTGAATGTCGCTGCCCATTGCGCGGGCATCCTCATAGCCGTCTTTGGCGGTGCTGGACACATTGCGAATGCCAATCTGGCTGAGCCCCGTCACATAAGGTTTTTCCGCCGCCCGCCGCATTGGGTTGCCATGGCCGTATCGCACGCCATGTCGTTCATCGACAAAATCCAAATGTGCATCAATTTGTACCAAGTGGATGGGGTCTTGGTCATCAAAGGCATTGATGCAAGGGATATTCACCGAATGATCCCCGCCCAAAACCACCGGCAGCGCCCCTGCCGCCAGAATTTTGCGCACACCGTATTCGATGTTCGCATGGCTTTGAATGGTGTCAGTGTGGATGATATCGGCATCGCCCAAATCCACAATGCTGACCTTTGTGGGATCCAGATAGGTTACATCATCCTCGTGATCATAGGCGCCCGCATGGCCAAAGGAAAACAGGGTCGATGCTTCGCGGATGGCCCGTGGCCCCATTCGCGCGCCTGATCGCCATTGCGCGCCAAAATCAAACGGCGCACCCAGAATGGCCACATCGGCGTCTATAGCATCCCAATCTTCAACATAGGGGTTTTTGCCAAAAGTGCAGATCCCAACAAAGGGCAAATTGAGCCGCCCATTTTCATAGCCATGTCCAGACATATCGGTCCCCCATAATTTTGCGAAACCATGCCCAACTGGTGGCGGCTTGGCAAGGGGGCAGGCGGGGGCTGTACCGCATAAAAAAACCGCCCGCACCATGATGGATGCGGGCGGTTTTCGTTGTGTGATCCGATGATCAGGAAATCATCGTCAACAATTTGTTCAGGCTGTCCTTGGCGTCGCCATAAAACATCCGTGTGTTTTCTTTGAAGAACAGTGGGTTTTCGATGCCTGAATACCCGGTGCCTTGCCCACGTTTGGACACAAACACCTGTTTCGCCTTCCAGCATTCCAGCACCGGCATCCCGGCGATGGGGCTGTTGGGGTCTTCTTGCGCAGCGGGGTTTACGATGTCGTTTGACCCGATCACAATCGCCACATCAGTGTCTGGGAAGTCCTCGTTGATCTCATCCATTTCCAGAACGATGTCATAGGGGACTTTGGCTTCGGCCAGCAGCACGTTCATATGTCCTGGCAGACGCCCAGCCACGGGGTGAATGGCAAAGCGCACATTCTTACCCTTGGCGCGCAGGCGTTTGGTCAATTCCGACACAGCCTGCTGGGCCTGGGCAACGGCCATGCCATAGCCGGGGATGATGATGATGCTGTCTGCGTCGTTCAGGGCCGCGGCCACGCCTTCGGCGTCAATCGCGATCTGTTCGCCGGTCACTTCCATCGCCGGCCCCGCGGTGCCGCCAAAGCCACCCAGGATCACGCTGATGAAACTGCGGTTCATCGCCTTGCACATGATATAGGACAGGATCGCGCCCGACGAACCCACCAGCGCACCCACCACGATCAAGAGGTCATTGGAAAGCGAAAAGCCGATGGCCGCCGCCGCCCAGCCGGAATAGCTGTTCAGCATCGACACCACCACCGGCATGTCGGCCCCGCCGATGCCCATGATCAGGTGATAGCCGATGAAGAAGGCCGCCAGCGTCATCAGG
>JALQTR010000117.1 GCA_023260835.1 Paracoccaceae bacterium | reverse complement strand
CTGGATGCGGTGATTGCTGATTTCATGGCCGGGTCGATCGAATATCTGACCCCTGATAATGATGATGATCATTGGGACATGATCGAGGGGCAGGGCAGCCTGTTCCACGTGTCCTATTCGGGTGTGACCATGGCGCTGGTGCATGGCGGCCAGCCTGATGCGTTGGTGCTGTGCCATGAACCCACGCGCGAACATATGCGCGGCCTGCCTGGCTATCAGCAGCCCAGCCTTGAGGATCTGCAGGATGTGGCATTGAAACTGGCCCGCGTTGCCAACCCCGCCTGTCAGGTCATTGGGATTTCCGTGAACACCCAGCACATGGATGAAGCCGCGGCGCGGTCCTATCTGGCGGATCTAGAGACCAAGATGGGCCTGCCTGCGACCGATCCATTCCGCTTTGGTGCGGGGCCATTGGTCGACGCGCTGGAAAAAATCTGATCCATTGCGCCCCGGTTCGCCGGGGCGCTGCCTATACAAAGGGGGCCGCTAGATGCAGGTTACAGTTACGCCCGAACGCTTTAAATTGGCGCAAGTGTTCACCATTTCACGCGGATCGCGCACCGAAGCGCAGGTTTTGACTTGCCGCATCAGTGATGGAACGCACAGCGGATGGGGTGAATGTGTTCCCTATGCACGCTATGGGGAGACCATGGACAGTGTCGCAGACCAAATTGCGGGACTGCCGCAGGCGTTTGACCAGGATAGTCTGCAAAACTTGCTGCCCGCGGGTGCAGCGCGTAATGCGGTGGATTGCGCCCTGTGGGATCTGCGTGCCAAACAAACGGGTCAGCGGGTTTGGGATTTGCTGGGCCTATCGGCGCCGCAGCCTGAAATTACCGCCTAGACCCTGTCGCTGGACACGCCCGAGGCAATGCAGGCGCAGGCTGCGCTGAATGCGCATCGCCCTTTGCTGAAGATCAAGCTGGGCACGCCGGATGATATGCCACGCCTGCGCGCGGTGCGCGATGGCGCGCCAAGGTCCAAAATCATTGTGGATGCCAATGAAGGTTGGGATGCGCAGACCTATGCCAATCTGGCCCCTGCGCTGAAGGATCTGGGTGTAGCATTGGTGGAACAACCCCTGCCAGCCGGGGCGGATGAGGCGCTGCGCGATATGCCGCGGCCAGTACCAATTTGCGCCGACGAATCCTGCCATGATCGCGCCAGCCTGCCAGATTTGGTTGGAAAATATGATGTCATCAACATCAAACTGGACAAAACTGGCGGCCTGACCGAGGCACTTGCCCTGCGCACGGCGGCCCGCGCGATGGGGTTTGATGTGATGGTCGGCTGTATGGTCGGATCATCCTTGGCCATGGCGCCGGCGGTTTTGGTGGCCCAGGGCGCGGTTGTAACAGATCTTGACGGGCCGCTGTTATTGGCCGAAGACCGCGATCAAGCATTACAGTATGACGCCAAGGGTGTGCACGCGCCCGACGCGGCGCTTTGGGGATAGAAAGGACAATCCGATGCGGACAGTTTATGTAAACGGCGATTACCTGCCCGAAACCGAAGCCACGGTTTCAATCTTTGACCGTGGGTTTTTGATGGCCGATGGCGTCTATGAGGTGACATCGGTTTTGGATGGCAAGCTGATTGATTTCGCAGGCCACGCGAAACGTTTGGCGCGGTCGCTGACCGAACTGGACATGATATCCCCCATTTCCGAAGATGACCTTCTGGCGATGCATCGCAAATTGGTCGATCTGAATGGCATCAACGAAGGCATGATTTACCTGCAAATCACCCGTGGCGCGCCCGGGGATCGGGATTTCGCCTTCCCAGACCCAGACAGCACCCCCTGCACCATCGTGGCCTTTACGCAGAACAAGCCCGGGCTGGCGGATAATCCGGTGGCGAAAAAGGGCATCAAGGTCATCTCGATCGAGGATATCCGCTGGGGCCGCCGCGACATCAAAACCGTGCAGCTGCTGTATCCATCCATGGGTAAAATGATGGCGAAAAAGGCGGGCTGCGATGATGCGTGGATGGTCGAAGACGGGTATGTAACCGAAGGGACATCCAATAACGTCTACATCGTCAAGGATGGCAAGATTATCACGCGCGCCTTGTCGAATGACATTCTGCATGGGATCACCCGCGCCGCGGTTCTGCGGTTCGCCGCTGAGGCGCAGATGGAAGTGGTTGAGCGCAATTTCACCATTGATGAGGCGAAAGCGGCTGATGAGGCCTTCTTTACCTCGGCTTCGGCCTTTGTGATGCCCGTGGTGGAAATCGACGGCGCATCGGTTGGCACAGGCACCCCAGGGCCAGTTGCCACGCGTCTGCGCGAGATTTATCTGGACGAAAGCCGCAAAGCAGCGGTTTGATGAGGATACACACCGCCCGGGCCAATTGGTCGGGGCGGTGCTGTGCGGCTGAATTCTGTCTTGCTTTGTGCCGCAGATCATGGAACCGTTTTTTCAGATGATCACCGCGGAAGATCCCCATGACCCAGACGGAATTTATAGAACATATCCCCTTTGAAACGACCCAAGTGATTGGCGCCAAGGCACGCATTGGCATGGTTGTTTTGGCCAGTGATTACACGCTGGAACATGAATTCCGCTGCATTTTCACCCCCGCGCCTGGCAGCGATGCGGCGCAAATCTTGGATGGGGTGGATTTGTTTTATGCGCGGATTGATAACTCTCCCGATATCACGCCTGATACGCTGCGTGCGATGGGGCCGAAAATCACCAAAACAGCGGATCTGATTTTGGCAGGGGATCATGTGGATGTTGTGGGGTTTGCCTGTACATCGGCATCTGTTGTTCTGGGCTCGGACGCGGTGGCAGACAACTTGCGCGCGGCCAAGCCTGCGGCGCAAACGACGGATCCAGCCTGCGCCGCAACGGCGGCGCTGCGCGCGCTGGGGGCGCGGCGGGTGGCGGTTCTGACACCCTATATAACCGAGATTAACAAACAGGTTGCGGCGCGGCTGGGCGCGGCGGGGTTTGATGTGCCCATCTTTGGCAGCTTCAACGAATCCCAAGATCCCGTTGTGGCCGCCATTACCGAAGACAGCCTTTTGCAGGCGATGCGCCAATTAACGGCAAAGGCACAGGTTGATGCGGTGTTTGTGTCTTGCACATCTGTGCGCCTTGCAGGGGCTGCACAGCGGATGGAGGCGGCGTTAGGCCTGCCGGTTGTATCCTCGAATTTGGCGCTGGCTTGGCATTGCCTGCGCCTTGCGGGGGTGCAGGATCCGCTGCCCGGATGGGGGCAGCTGTTTTTGCAGCCGCTGTGATGCAGATTGGGCCTTTCGCCGCCCGCGCTTTCATGCCATAGGGAAGCGCCAAGCGACCCTGCCCAAGTCCCGACCAAGGAGAAGCCCGATGGAGATTCGTGAGGCCCTCACATTTGATGATGTATTGCTGGTACCCGGCGCGTCAGATGTTCTGCCCAGCACTGCAAACACAGCCACTTTTGTCACGCGCAATATCGCGTTGAACATCCCATTGTTGTCATCGGCGATGGACACCGTGACCGAGGCGCGCATGGCGATCACCATGGCACAGGCCGGGGGCATGGGGGTGATCCACCGAAATCTGGATGTGGATGAACAGGCCCGTCAAGTGCGCCGGGTGAAACGGTTTGAAAGCGGGATTGTGTATAACCCGATCACCTTGCGTGCAGATCAAACGCTGGCCGATGCGCGGGCATTGGCTGAACGGTATAATGTCACAGGGTTCCCTGTTGTCGACGATCAGGGCCGCGTGCAGGGGATTGTGACGAACCGCGATATGCGCTTTGCCACATCAGACGATACCCCAGTTCATGCGATGATGACATCCGACAATCTGGCGATTTTGCAAGAACCGGCCGATCGGCATCAGGCGATTAACCTGATGAAGGAACGCCGGATTGAAAAATTGTTGGTGACGGATGGTGCTGGCAAGCTGACAGGTTTGTTGACGCTTAAGGACACGGAAAAATCCGTTTTGAACCCCACGGCCTGTAAGGATGATTTGGGCCGCCTGCGTGTGGCTGCGGCCTCGACCGTGGGTGATGCAGGGTATGAACGTTCGATGGCGCTTGTGGATGCGGGCGTGGATATCGTGGTGATTGACACTGCGCATGGCCATTCCAGCGGCGTTGCCGAAGCCGTGCGCCGCCTGAAAGCCGAATGTGGCAAGACGCAGATTATTGCAGGCAATGTTGC
The DNA here is from genome assembly GCA_023260835.1 of Paracoccaceae bacterium. Classification (GTDB taxonomy): domain Bacteria; phylum Pseudomonadota; class Alphaproteobacteria; order Rhodobacterales; family Rhodobacteraceae; genus JALQTR01. The sequence goes on along the minus strand of JALQTR010000117.1, from coordinate 1,784 downwards.
CACCGGTGCCGCCACGCGCGCATTGATTGATGCGGGTGCGGATGGGATCAAAGTGGGCATTGGCCCAGGGTCCATTTGCACCACGCGTATGGTGGCGGGCGTGGGCGTTCCGCAGCTGACCGCGATTATGGATTGCGCCGCTGCTGCGGGTGATGTGCCGGTGATTGCTGATGGTGGTATCAAATTTTCCGGCGATTTTGCCAAGGCGATTGCCGCGGGGGCATCCTGCGCGATGGTCGGCAGCATGATTGCCGGCACCGACGAATCCCCCGGCGAGGTGATCTTGTATCAGGGCCGGTCGTTCAAAGCCTATCGCGGGATGGGGTCTTTGGGCGCGATGGCGCGCGGATCGGCGGACCGGTATTTCCAAAAAGACGCAGCCAGCGATAAATTGGTCCCCGAAGGGATCGAGGGCCAGGTGCCGTACAAAGGGCCAGCGGGCGCTGTTGTGCATCAGCTGATTGGCGGCTTGCGTGCGGCTATGGGGTACACCGGCTGCGCCACCGTGGCAGAAATGCACAGCAAATGCGAATTTGTGCGCATCACTGGTGCGGGGCTGAAGGAAAGCCATGTGCATGATGTGCAGATCACCCGCGAAAGCCCCAATTACCGCATTATGTAAGCCCGTCCTTTGACGCCCGCCGCACGATACCAAGCCGCAATCGAGGTGCTGGATCACATCCAATCCGGCACCCCTGCGGAAAAGGCGCTGACCAGTTGGGCGCGCGCCAGCCGCTTTGCCGGATCAAAGGATCGCGCGGCCGTACGCGATCACGTGTTCGACGTGCTGCGCCGTCGGCGCAGCCTGTCGGTTATGGGCGGCGGGGATGCCGGCCGGGCCTTGGTTTTGGGTCTGCTGCGCGATCAGGGTATTGACCCAATGACAATTTTTGGCGCGGGCGGTCATGCCCCCGCGGCGCTGACAGCGGATGAATTGGCTGCCGGTAATGCGCCAGCCGAGGATGATTTGGCAGATCTGCCCGACTGGTTGATCCGCCGGTTTCAGGCGTCATTGGGGGCAGATGCGCCGGCTGCTGCCGCGGCCCTGCGGCAGCGGGCGGATGTGTTTTTACGTGTCAACGTGGTGCGTGCCACGCCAACCGCAGCGCAGCAGCTGCTGCAAGATGATGGGGTTGAAACCATCCCCGTTGATGGGTTGCAAACGGCCCTGCGGGTGACATCTGGGGCGCGGCGGGTTGCCGCATCGCGCGCCTATACCCAAGGCTGGGTCGAGCTTCAGGATGCCTCTAGCCAAGCCATTATCCATGCGCTGCCACTGCTCCAAACAGGACGCATCTTGGATTATTGCGCAGGTGGTGGCGGCAAGGCGCTGGCGATGGCCGCCCATGCCCCAGGGGCGCAGGTTTTTGCCCATGATATATCAGCGGCTCGCATGAAAGATATCCCTGAACGGGCCGGGCGCGCCGGCGTGGATGTGTCAATTATAACTGATCCGGCCAAGGCGGCGCCCTTTGATCTGATCCTATGCGATGCGCCCTGCAGCGGGTCTGGCACATGGCGCCGCGCGCCGCAGGCCAAATGGGATCTAACCCCAGACCGCCTTGCGCAATTATGCGCGATCCAAGAACAGATTTTAACGCAGGCGGCCAAGCTGCTGCGCCCAGGGGGGATTTTATCCTACGCCACCTGTTCGGTTTTGACCGAAGAAAACGCCGATCAAATTAGCGGTTTTTTGGGGCGGATGCCAAGTTGGGCATGTCTTCACCAGCAGCAGTTTTTGCCAAACTCGGATGGCGATGGTTTTTTTGTGGCCGTCCTTGAAA
>JALQTR010000114.1 GCA_023260835.1 Paracoccaceae bacterium | reverse complement strand
ATGTACGCGCCTTTTATGATCGTTTTTATGCGCCGCAAAACGCCATTGTGATTGTCGCCGGCGATGTCACCGCACGCGATGTGTTGGACGTGGCACAAGATACATACGGCCAAATCCCGCGCGGGGCGGACCATCCCACACGCGCGCGGCCACAAGAGCCGCCACAACTGGCCGAACGGCGGCTGGCCTTTACGGATGCGCGCGTGGCGCAGCCATCCTTGATCCGCAGCTATCTGGCACCCGAACGCAACCCGGGCGATCAGTCGCGCGCCGCGGCGCTGACGCTGCTGGCCGCGCTTTTGTCAGACCCGCAGACCGGTGTTTTGACGCAAAAATTGCAACTGGATGCACAAATCGCCAGCCACGCCGCGGCCTATTACAGCGGGGCCAGTGTTGATATGACCAGCTTTGACATTGTGCTGATGCCGCGGGCAGATGTGCCACTGGAACAGGCCGAAGCCGCGCTGGATCAGGCATTGCAAGATTTTCTGGCCTCTGCGATCAATCCCGATGATCTGACCCGCCTGAAACGCCAAATCCGCGCCAATGAAATTTACCGCAAAGACAACAGCGCATCGCAGGCCAATCACATTGGCCGCCAACTGGCCGTGGGGCTGACATTGCAAGACGTGCAGGAGTGGCCGCAGGTTCTGCAATCGGTCACAGGTGATAACATTATGGCCGCTGCACGCGATTTGCTGCGACCCAATCCATCGGTCACCGGCTGGCTGCGCCCGGCAAATCCAACTGGGGGGGCGTCATGATCCTGCGTGTCCTGTTTGCAATCCTAATGGTGATCGGCGGCGCGCTGAACGCCGCCCCAAATATTTCGCAGGTCACAACCCCCGGCGGGCTGACCGCCTGGTTGGTCGAGGAACGCAGCTTGCCGTTTGTCTCGCTTGAATTACGCTTTGCCGGTGGCACCAGCATGGACACCCCCGATAAACGTGGCGCGGTGGCCCTGATGTCTGCTTTGTTAGAGGAAGGCGCAGGCGATCTGGACGGCCCCAGCTTTGCCCGTGCGCGCGATGATCTGGCCGCCAGTTTCCGCTTTTCCGCCGACCGCGATGATCTGTCAGTGTCGGCAAAATTTCTGACCGAAACCACCGATCAGGCACTGGCACTGCTGCGCAGCGCGCTTTTGCAGCCACGGTTTGATCAGGGCGCGGTCGAGCGGGTCAAGGCACAGATGCAGTCGATTATTGCCGCCGACCAAACCGACCCGCGCGCCATGGCGCGGCGGGCGCTGAACACGGCCGTATTTGGCGATCATCCTTACGGCACTGACGACAATGGCACATCAGACAGCCTTGCAGGGTTAAACGCGCAGGATTTGCGCGCGGCATGGTCCCGCTCGCTGCAACGGGATAAACTGGTGATATCCGCAGTGGGCGATATATCCGCGAATGACTTGGCCCGACTGCTGGATGAACTGTTGGCAGGCTTGCCGCAAAACACCGCCCCGCTGCCGCCAACGGCGCCCGTGACCATCCCCGATGATATCCGAACAATTCCGTATGACACCCCGCAATCGGTGGTGCTGATGACCACGCAGGGCGTGCCGTTCAGCGATCCTGATTTCTTTGCCGCCTATTTGATGAATCACATTCTGGGCGGCGGCGGGTTTGAAAGCCGCTTGATGCAGGAAATTCGCGAAAAACGCGGCCTGACCTATGGGGTGTCCAGCTATTTGTCTGGGCGCGATCACGCGGATCTGTTCGTCGCCTCCTTCGCCAGTGGCAACCAAACCGTGGCAGAAGCCGTGTCAGTGGCCCGGGCGCAGATGGCCCGCATCGCCGCAAATGGCGTTAGCGAGGATGAATTAACCCGTGCCAAAACCTATCTAATCGGGTCCTACCCACTGCGTTTTGACAGCAACGCCGCCATCGCGCGCATTTTGGCCGATATGCAACGGCAAGGATTCTCAATCGATTACGCGCAAAAACGCAGCGATTTAATCAATGCCGTCACAGCCGCTGATGTGCAGCGCGTCGCGCAGCGGCTGTTTCAGGATCAAAACCTGTTTGTGGTGGTGGTTGGTCAGCCAGACCCAGCGGTGCATTAATCCGCGGCGGCGCTGCGATACCAGCGACGGATCGTGGCGCGCTCTTCCTCTTCCATCCAGGCGACATTGGCGGGGGGCATGGCATGGCTGACCCCTGATTGGATAAAAATCTGCCGCGCAGCGGCGGCAATTTGCTGTGTGGTTTCCAAATGCACAGCCTTTGGCGCGCGGTGGATGCCATCATACACAGGCTGCGCCGCATGGCACATCGAACAGCGCCCCAGCACAATATCCTGCACTGCATCAAAATGCGCATCTTGGGCAAATCGCAGTTGCGATGGGGTCATGGTGGCCTCTGCCACATCATCCGAACGATCTGCCGCGGTCGAGAGCCACATAATCAAGATAAACAGGATCGCCGTCACCGCCCATGTCCAGGTCGGATTGCCCGCCCGCGCATGACGCGTGTTGAAATAATGTCGAATGCTGACCCCCATCAAAAACACCAGCCCGGCAATCAGCCAATTATATTGCGTGGCAAAGGCCAGCGGGTAATGGTTCGACAGCATCAAAAACACCACTGGCAGGGTGAGATAGTTGTTATGCGTGGATCGCAGTTTGGCGATTTTACCATATTTGGGATCAGGCGCCCGGCCCGCCTGCAAATCCGCGACAACGATGCGCTGATTGGGCATAATGATGAAGAACACATTGGCCGACATAATCGTGGCGGTGAAGGCCCCCAAATGCAGCATCATCGCCCGCCCAGTGAACACCTGCGTGTACCCCCAAGCCATCGCCATCAACAGCGCAAACAGCAGCACCATCAGCACCGTGGGCCGCGCCGCCAGGGGTGATTTGCACAGCCGGTCATAAATCACCCAGCCCAGCCCCAAAGATGCCGCCGAAATGCCGATGCCTTGCCATTGGGTCAAATCCGCCTTTTGCGCGTCGATCAAATACAGCTCGGCCCCGGCCCAATAGACCACCATCAACAGCGCCGCACCCGACAGCCATGTGGCATAGGATTCCCATTTGAACCACGTCAGATGATCCGGCATTTGTTCCGGCGCCACCAGATATTTGCGGATGTGGTAAAACCCACCGCCATGCACCTGCCATTCTTCACCATGCGCCCCTTTGGGCAAATCAGGCGCTTTGCGCAGGCCCAAATCCAGCGCGATGAAATAAAATGACGATCCGATCCAGGCGATCGCGGTGATCACATGCAACCAGCGAATGGCAAAACCCAGCCAGTCCCAGATAATTGGAAATTCCGCCATGTGATCCCTGTCCTTTTCAAATTTGCGCGCACCAACACTAGCCGTGCGGGCTTTCCCCGTGTATTTACAAAAATATCTAAGCTTTTTCAAAAAATACAATGAAATAATAGCAAGGGGGATGTATGGCCTATATCGACAATCTGCGCACCTTTGTGCGGGTGTATGATCTGCGCAATATGTCCGCCGCGGCGCGGGATTTGCGCATATCCCCAGCGGTGGCATCGGCACGTATTTCCCAGCTAGAGGATCATTTGGGCGTGCGCCTGTTTCAGCGCACAACGCGGCTGTTGCACCCAACCGAACAGGGCAGCATTTTTTACGATGGCGCAACCCGCGTGCTTGAGGCGTTATCAGACGCCGAGGCCCAGGTGCATGACGTCACCCAAAGCCCGCGTGGGACGCTGTATTTCGCGGCGCCACTGTGGCTGGGGCGACGGATCATCGCCCCAGCAGTGCCTGCCTTTAACGCCGCCTATCCGCTGATTGATCTGCGTCTGCGCCTTTCGGATCGCAAAGTCGACATCACGGCCGAGGGGCTGGATCTGGCCTTTTTCCTTGGCACGCCGGAAGATTCCACCTTGAAGATGCGCAAAATTGCCACAGTCCAGCGGGTGCTATGTGCCAGCCCCGATTATATCCGCACCAAAGGCCAACCTGAAAGCCCAATAGATCTGACATCAGGGGCGCATGATTGCCTGAACCTGCGCTTTCCGGGAGCGCGTGAATTCCAATGGCCGCTGCAAACTGAAAATGGCCCCCGCCGGTTTGCCGTGCGCGGGCCGTTTGAATCAGATGATGGCGATGTGCTGACAGATTGGGCGCTTGCCGGTCATGGGATCATCATGAAGCCCGTCTTTGAATTGGCCGATCATTTGGCCGCCGGCCGGCTGGTGCCGGTGCTGCCCGATACGCCCCCTGTGGATATCGAATTGGCATGTCTTTATGCGCATCGGCGCAAGCAGGACCCCAAAATCAGGCTGTTCATTGATTTCATGGCGGATATGATCCAATCCGCTTTGCACAAAAGCAATCGATGATCGACTTGGCATATTGGGCCATAACCCTATTTCACAGGGTAAAAGAAAGGATCGCAACATGACGCAACAACGGCTT
>JALQTR010000096.1 GCA_023260835.1 Paracoccaceae bacterium | reverse complement strand
ATCAGCCATTGGCGGCGATGAAGACCTATTTGGCGGGGGCCAAATTGCTGATCACACGCGGTCGCCCGGATGACGCCGTGTCTGCCTTCCGCCGTATTGATGACCTGATTGATCGGATGGGGGCAATCACAAAGCAGCTGAAATCTTATGCGCGAAAGGGGTCGGATTTATATGCTCCGGTTGTTCTGCAAGAGGCGATGAACGACGCATTATCCCTAATGGAATCCCAGTTAAATTCCGCGCGCACTGCGGTGCAAAAATCTGTGCCAGAGGGCGCAGTCACGGTTCTGGCGGATCGTGTGCGAATCGAACAGGTCATTATCAATTTGCTGCGTAATGCGCTGGATGCCACCAAAACCGCGCAGGATGCACAGATCAGCATTTCGCTGCATTCCGGCCCTGAAATGGCACGTTTGATCGTGCGCGATAATGGCGAAGGGCTGAAGGATTTTGAAAATCTGTTTGAACCTTTTTACACCACCAAACAGCCCGGCGAAGGCGTTGGGTTGGGGCTGGCCATTTGCGCAGGGATTGTCAAAGAATTCGGGGGGCGGTTATTGGCACGCAACGCATCCCCAGGACCCGGCGCTGAATTCGAAGTGCAATTGCCAATCTATAAATCTGTTTAACCCAAAGGATCCCGCAAATGGCCAAGAAATTCCAAATTGCCATCGTGGATGATGAACAAGATATGCGCGATGCGATTGCGCAATGGCTGGATTTGGCGGGTTATGAAACCCAAGTCTTTTCTGGGGCCGAGGCTGCCTTGTCCGCGATTGGTGCAGATTTCGCGGGTATTGTCATTTCTGATATTCGGATGCCGGGCATGGATGGGATGCAATTTTTGCGCCGTCTGATGGGGCTCGACAGTGCCTTGCCGGTGATCATGATCACCGGCCATGGCGATGTTCCCATGGCGGTCGAGGCGATGCGCCTGGGCGCCTTTGATTTCATCGAAAAACCCTTTGATCCGGAACGGCTGAGTGAGGTCACCCGCAAGGCCATGGCCGCGCGCCGCCTGACGCTGGACAATCGCGCATTGCGGCGGGAATTGGCCAGTGGGGATGCGATGACACAGCGGCTTTTGGGCACATCGCAGGTGATGGTGGATTTGCGCCAACAGATCATCGACATCGCCCAAAGCGAAGGGCATGTGTTGATCGAAGGGGAAACTGGCACAGGCAAAACACTGGCGGCCCATGCCATTCACGCCGCAAGCGGCCGCGCGCAAAAGCCGTTTATTCTGGTCGCCTGTAATGCTCTGGAAGAGGGGCAGTTGCTGCGCCGATTGTTTGGCCCAGTCGATGCAGGGGATGGGTTCATTCCCGCCTTTGAACAGGCCCGTGATGGCACATTGGTGTTGGAAGGGGTGGAAACACTGGGCGCGCAGGCGCAGGCCCGATTGCTGCAGATGTTGGAAGATGCCGCGCCGGATGCGCCGCGTATTATTGGCATCTGTAATGGGATGGCGACAGGCACGCCCTGCCGCGCCCAGTTGCGGCAGGATCTGTATTATCGGCTGCAGGGCTTTGGCCTGACATTGGCACCGCTGCGCGCGCGCGGGCGCGATGCGATTACCTTATTTGATCATTTTGCTAAACATTTTGCCGAAGAATACGGTGTGGATTATGCCGCCTTGACGGCCGAGGATACGGCGCAATTATTGCGCGCGCCTTGGCCTGGGAACCTGCGCCAGTTGATCCATTTGGCCGAACGCGCCGTGCTGCAATCGGGCGCAGGCGGGGCCTCGTTGACGCAGCTTTTGATGCGGGATCATGACGATTTGATGCAGGGGCCTGTTACGACCGAAGGCAAAGCACTGAAGTCCCATGTGGAAGAGTTTGAACGCATGTTGATCGATGCCAGCATGCGCCGCCACAAAGGCGCCATGACCGCCGTGATGGAGGAGTTGAGCCTGCCTCGCCGTACATTGAATGAAAAAATGACCAAATACGGCCTTCAACGCGCGGATTATTTGTAATCTGGCGCCCAGCTGCGATCCTGTCGCCGGACGCCCAATGGTGTGCGCGGCTTAACCGCTGATTTCTATCAGCCGGTTTAGCGCGGCCTGAAGGGCGGTTTGCTCTTCTTCGCGCAGGGCAAGATTGGCGCGGGTTTCTTCGACCACGTCATCTGGGGCGCTGTCCACGAATTTGGGATTTTTCAACCGTCCCGCCAAGCCACCGATTTCTTTGGCCAGTTTTGTCAATGTCTTTTCCAGCCGCTGCTTTTCTTCGTCGACATCAATAATATCCGCCAAGGGCAGGCCAAATGTCGCCCCAGGCAGGGACAAGGTGGCGCAACCTTTGGGGAAGCTGTCAACCTGCGTCAGATCATCAATCCGCGCCAACCGTTTGATTAATGTGGCATTATTGGCCCAGCCAGCGGCGGCATTTGCGTCCTGATCGGTCACCAAAAGCGACACATAGAGCCCCGCTGGCACATGCATCTGCGCGCGCACCGACCGCACCTGTTCGATCAGATCAATCACCCAATTCATTTCGCGATCGGCATCTGCATCCATCAGATCCGCGGCCGAATATTCGGGCCATGGCGTTAGTGCCAGCATGGCAGGACGGTTTGGCGTTTGGGCCCACAGCTCTTCGGTGATGAAGGGCATGATGGGGTGCAGCATGATCAGGGCCTGATCAATCACAAACCCCATTACGGCCTGCGTTTCGGCGCGCAATGCGGCGTCATCGCCCGTCAGCAGGGGTTTGGAAAATTCGACATACCAATCGCAAACCTTGCCCCAAACAAAGGCATAAAGCGCCGATGCCGCATCGTTAAAGCGATAGGTGTCCAGCGCGGCATCCACCTCTTCGCGCACGCGGCCCAATTCGCCCAGAATCCATTTGTTCACTGTGGCGTGGGCGGTGGGCAACGTGCCATCCGACCCAAGTGCATCATTCATCTGGGCAAAGCGCGCCGCATTCCAGATTTTGGTGCCAAAATTGCGATAGCCCTTAATTCGGTCGGTATCCAATTTCAGAACCCCGCCAATCGACGCCATCGCCGCATTGGTAAAGCGCAGCGCATCCGCCCCAAATTCATCAATGATTTCCAGCGGATCAATCACATTGCCGGTTGATTTGGACATTTTCTTGCCCTTGGCGTCCCGCACTAGCCCGTGCAGATAGACCGTATCAAACGGGATCTCATCCACCACAGCCAGCTGCATCATAATCATCCGCGCCACCCAGAAAAACAGGATGTCCTGCCCGGTGATCAGGGTGGATGTGGGGAAATAGCGGCGCAATTCATCGGTGTTTTCAGGCCAGCCCAGCGTCCCAATCGGCCAGAGGCCGGAACTGAACCAAGTGTCCAGCACATCGGCTTCGCGCCAGATGGGATAAACCAATTTGGTTGGGTCCTGATCCGCCGCCTCATAGGCGGCAAGCCCTTCGGCCAGGGCCGTTAACGCCTCGGCGCGGCTGGACACTTCGATCACGCGGGCGTGGTTCAGCGGTGTGGGCAAATCGGTCAAAACATCATCAAACTGGGCTTTTACCCCGTCAAAATCTGCGGCGCAGTGATATACCTCGTCCCCTTCCAGCAGGTTTTGGCCCAGCAGCAGCTGACCCATTTCCACCAAATCCAACGCACCGTCGCCTTCGGCGTCGATACCCGGCTGGCCGGTCAGGTTGAACCCGTACCACACAGGGATCTGATGGCCCCACCACAGCTGGCGCGAAATGCACCAAGGTTCGATATTTTCCAGCCAGTGGTAATAGGTTTTCTCGCCAGACTCTGGGATGATTTTGATGCTGCCATCTTTCACGGCGTCCAGCGCGGGGCCGACGATTTTATCGGTGTCGACGAACCACTGATCCGTCAGCATTGGCTCGATCACCACTTTGGACCGATCGCCAAAGGGCTGCATGATGGGTTTTGCCTCGACCAATGGCACCAGGGCGGCTGGGTCGTCCTCCTCGGCCAGTTTGCGGCCCAGACGGGGATCATCGGCGCGGGTCATAACGGCCAGACCTTCGCGGGTGATTTCATCGACCACGCGGGCACGGGCGTCGAACCGGTCGAGGCCGCGCAGGTGATCGGGCACAAGGTTCACAGCATCGGCCTGCGCTTCGGTTAATGCGCGGCAATCCTGCGCCACCTCCATCGCAATGGCAGCGGCTTCGGCATAGGCTGCGCCATCGGCGCGCATCTGCCCCTTTGTGTCCATCAGGCGATACATTGGAATGCCGCCGCGGCGCGCAACCTGATAATCGTTGAAATCATGCGCGCCTGTGATCTTCACCGCGCCGGATCCAAAGTTGGGATCGGGGTAGGGGTCGGTGATGATGGGGATCAGGCGGCGATGCTCTTTGGGGCCAACAGGGATTTCGCACAAGGCCCCCACAATAGGGGCATAGCGTTCATCATCCACATGCACCGCCACCGCGCCATCGCCCAGCATGGTTTCGGGGCGCGTGGTGGCGATGGAAATGTAATCGCGTTCTTCTTGGAAGGTGACATTGCCGTCTTCGTCTTTTTCAACATAGGTATAGGTGACACCGCCCGCCAGCGGGTATTTAAAGTGCCACATATGGCCGGCGACTTCGATATTTTCGACCTCAAGATCGGAAATGGCGGTTTCGAAATGTGGGTCCCAATTGACCAATCGTTTGCCGCGATAGATCAGGCCCTTGTTGTACATATCCACGAACACCTTGATCACTGCGTCGTGGAAATTGCCTTCATTCCCGTCGGGCGCACCGGGGGCGCCTGACATGGTAAAGGCCTCACGCGACCAATCGCAGGATGCGCCAAGGCGTTTCAGCTGCTGTTTGATGGTGCCGCCGGATTGCGCCTTCCATTTCCAAATTTCGGCGGTGAAATCACCGCGATCCCAGTCGCGGCGCGGTGGCTTGCCTTCGGCGGCCAATTTGCGTTCCACCACCATTTGCGTGGCAATCCCGGCGTGGTCGGTGCCAGGTTGCCACAGCGTATCAAACCCCTGCATCCGTTTCCAGCGCACCAGAATGTCTTGCAATGTGTTGTTGAAGGCATGGCCCATGTGCAAAACGCCCGTCACATTGGGCGGGGGGATCATCACCGAAAACCCATCATCACGGCGTTTACCGGCGCCGGCTTTGAAGGCGCCCGCCGCGTCCCAATCCGCGGCAATCCGGGGTTCTGCGGTTTCTGGGGTAAAGGTTTTTTCCATCGCCATGATTTTGGCCCTTATTTGCATATGATCACTTGCGCCTTCTGTAACGCGCTTCGCGGTGAAGGGGAAGGGCGCGGGCGGTAAAATCCCGCTTTTCCTTGCCCCACCAATGTGGGAAGAGTGGGCAAGATTTGATTTGCGACAGGGGGCAAACATGCGCAGCGGTGGTCAGGTTTTGGTGCAATCCTTGGTGGCGCTTGGCGCGCGGTTTGGCTTTGGCGTGCCGGGGGAAAGCTATTTGGATGTGCTGGATGCGATGCACGACACGCAAGGCGCATTTGATTTCATTGGTTGCCGGAACGAAGGCGGCGCGGCCTTCATGGCCGCGGCCTATGGCAAGCTGACGGGGCAACCTGGCATCTGTTTGGTCACGCGCGGACCTGGGGTGACGAATGCGTCGATCGGGATTCACACCGCAATGCAGGACAGCGCCCCGATGCTGGTCTTTGTGGGCCAGGTTGGCACCGATATGCGCGGGCGCGAGGCGTTTCAGGAAATTGATTACCGCGCCGTTTTTGGCAGCATGGCCAAATGGGCCGTTGAAATTGACGATGCGGACCGCATTCCCGAAATCCTGTCGCGCGCCTGGACCAAGGCCATATCGGGCCGCCCGGGGCCGGTTGTTGTGGCCCTGCCCGAGGATATGCTGACATCCCAAACAGCTGCCACTCCGTTGCGCGCGCCTGTGCAGATCCGTCCCGCCCATCCGGCCCCCGATGCGGTGGCGGATGCGCAGACATTATTGGCGGGGGCAAAACGGCCGCTGATTATGCTGGGTGGTTGCTTGTGGGATGATGCGTCCCGCGCTGCGCTGGCTGGGTTCGCCGCGGCCAGTGATATTCCCGTTTTGGCGGCGTTTCGATATCAGGATCGGTTCGATAACACCCACCCCTGTTACGCAGGCGAGGCGGGGGTCGGCATGCCGCCCCATGTGCGCGCTTTGGTGCAACAGGCTGATGTGATCTTGGCGCTGAACATTCGCTTTGGGGAAATGACCACCGATGGCTATACCCTGCTGGATGTGCCGCAGCCCCACCAAAACATCATGCATGTTCATCCCTGCAGTGATGAAATCGGCAAAATCTACATCCCTACGTTGGGCATTCACTCTGATGCGGGGACGTTTGCGCAGGCGCTGACGCCAGTGAAGGGCAATTGGGCGGCATGGCGCGCGCAGGCTCGCGCGGATTACGAGGCATCGCTGATTGCCCCTCCGCAGCCATCGCCGGTGGATATGGGCGAGGTCACCCGCTGGCTGCGCGATCATCTGCCTGATGATGTAATTTTGACCAATGGCGCGGGAAATTTCACGGTTTGGCCCAATAAATTCTTCCCCTTTGGTCCCAATGCGCGGCTTTTGGCGCCGCAATCTGGGGCCATGGGATATGGATTTCCCGCCGCCATTGCCGCAGCGCTGGCCCAGCCCGAAAAAACGGTTGTCTGTTTTGCCGGGGATGGCGATTTCCAGATGAACTGCCAAGAGCTGGCCACCGCCGCACAGCATGGGGCAACCCCCATCGTGCTGGTTTTGAACAATGGAACCTATGGCACCATCCGCGCGCATCAAGAACGCAATTATCCAACCCGCGTCAGTGGCACAGATATGCGCAACCCCGATTTTGCCGCCTTGGCCCGGGCCTATGGGCTGCATGGTGAACAGGTTGCCAACACGGATGATTTTGCCGATGCGTTCAAGCGCGCACAGGCCAGCGGGACCGCCGCAGTGATTGAACTGACCATCGCGGCAGAGGCCTTGACCCCACGCCAAACACTCAGCGAAATGCGCGCTGCGGCGCTGGCGAAACGGGCGGATTAAATCCGCCGTTTTGGTTTTGCTGTTTTGATCGCGATGGGGGCGGGTGTCATCCGGTTGCGGATTTTGCGGCCTGTGCCGCCAGCATCATCGCGGCCCGCCATGCGCATGATGGCAATGGCGAATTGAACGCCGGCAAACACGATCCCATTCAGGACCCACAGGACAATCAGGGCCAGCCAGCCCATGCGATCAGCCATAATCAGATCACGCAGACCGGCAGAATTCGTCCACAGCAGCAGTGCCACAAAGGCCGCGGATAGGGCAAATCCAATGGCCACGTTCAGGATATACAGTTTGATGAGCTTGGGCATAATCGCCATCCTTTCATCCATGGCTGATCAAACGACCAGCGTCATTTAGATGTTAGGGCGTGATTTCTGAAATGAAAAGGGCCGATGCAGAATCGGCCCTGCGACAAATTAGAAGGCGTCTGGCCGCATTGCATGGGCCATATGGTCCAAAACGCCATTGGCCAAGGCGCGTTCTTTCCCGTCTGGGAAGAAGGCGGTGATGACGTCCAGATATTCGCTGATCACCACTTTGGGCGGGGTGGATTCATCCAGCAGTTCGGCGCCAGCGGCCCGAAAGACAGCGCGCAGCGTGGGATCGATCCGATCAATCGGCCAGCGGACAACCAGCGCCTGATCGGTGCGTTGGTCGATTTGCGCCTGATGGTTGATCGCCGCATCGATGATGTGGCGAAAATGGTCGGGGTTGCCTTCCATATAGGTGTCATCATCGATTTGCGCACCAAACCGGTGATCCAGAAATTCGGCGCAGACGGCTTCGACCGTTTGCCCCGAGGTTTCCATCTGAAAAAGCGCCTGCACCGCGAAGAAACGCGCGGCAGATTTCATTTGGCGAGGGGTGGTTGGGGCTGTCATCGGTGTGGTCTTTGTTGCAAAATTAGGACGGCTGCGCGGCATTGAACCCTAGGGTGCCGCGCCCTTGCGCCCATTTACGAGCCAATGCGATCAAATGCAAGGCGGCAGCGGCCGCACCGGCGCCTTTGTTTTGTTGTGCAGGATCGGCGCGCACCTCGGCCTGGGGGCGGTTTTCCACCGTCAATATGCCATTGCCGATGCAAAGCCCCTGTAGACCCAGCAGCGTAATCGCGCGCGAGCTGTCGTTGCACACCGTGTCATAATGTGTGGTTTCGCCGCGAATGACGCAGCCAAGGGCGACAAACCCATCATAATCTTGCATCCGTTCGGCCATGGCGATGGCGCTTGGCACCTCCAGCGCGCCGGGGACATCGATCAGATCCCATGTGCCGCCGGCGGCTTCGATTTCGGCCTGCGCACCGCGGGTCAGATTGTCGACGATGTCGAAATAATAGGGCGCCCGAACGATCAGCAGCTTGGGCGCTTTGTCAAACTGGGGGCGGGGCAGGATATGGTGCTGTTCGGTTGCGGCCATGGGTCAGGCTCCGGGGATTGGACGGGTTGCGGTGATGTTCAGGCCATAGGCATCAAGGCCCAGGTATTTGGTGTCTGGGCTGTTGGTCAGAAGGATCAGGTCCTTCAGTCCCAGACTGGCCATGATCTGTGACCCGATGCCGGTGCTTTTCACCGTGCGGGGGCCTTCCTCTTCGGGGTCCAGACGCAGGGTTGGGTGCGGTTCGCGGAACAGAACGACCAGCCCGCGGCCTTCATCCGCGATGGTTTGCATCGCGCGGGGCAGGGTGTCTGTGGCCGCTCCGCCAAGGCCCAGAACGTCCTCAAGCTCATTCAGGGCATGTGCACGCACCAGAACGGGGTCAGGGGTGGAAATATCGCCCTTGATCAGCGCCACATGATCGGTGCCTGTGACCTGATCGGTGAAGATACGCATATCCCAGTCGCCGCCATGCGCGGATGTGACGGGGCGCTGCGCGCGTTCTTGCACCAGGTTGTCATATTTTTGTCGGTAAGCGATCAGATCGGTGATTGTGCCCAGTTTCATCCCATGCTGCTGCGCAAAGGCCACCAATTCAGGCAGGCGCGACATGGTTCCGTCTGGGTTCATAATTTCGCAAATCACAGCGGATGGGTTCAGCCCCGCCAGCCGCGCAATATCGACCGAGGCTTCGGTGTGACCCGCACGCACCAACACCCCACCCGCGCGGGCGCGCAGCGGGAAGACATGCCCTGGCGTGGCGATATCTGCCTTGCCCTTTTGTGGGTCAATCGCGGTGGCGATTGTCAGCGCACGATCATGCGCGGAAATTCCTGTTTCAACCCCTTCGCGGGCTTCGATCGACACGGTAAACGCGGGTTCGTGGCGGGACGAGTTATTCACCGCCATCATCGGCAGA